>JBGTDE010000291.1:0-4289 GCA_041748475.1 Rubrobacteraceae bacterium
TGCCCAGGCCGCGCACGACGTGGCTATTGGTGACGGCTGTGGCCGTGGTTCCGTCCGTGCCGAGGACCACGCCGCTCCCGCCGCCGCGGCCGTTCTGGAGGCCGAGCGAGATCACGGCCGGCTCCAACATCTCCGTGACGCCCCGCACCGCCCGCGAGTACGCGTCAAGCTCCGCGCTCTCCAGCCTCGAACTAGCCGAAAGGTTCTCGAAGATCTCCATACAGCAATTTCTACCGCAACTCCAGACGACCGCCACCCGGAAGAACGGCCGGGTACGGGTTCCGCAAAGGCGTGTGGCCCACCGGTTATAATCCCCGCCATGAGCGCGGCGTTCGATCCCCGACTCTCAGCGGCCATCTGCGTCGCCAGGGCCGCGCAGTTCGCGAGCCGTACGCTGAAGAGGGGCGGGGGCTCGACGATCCCTGGCGTGGTCGCCCGCCGGGTGGACCCGAAGGTGTTGACCAAGCTCTCGAAAAGACTCCCGCTCGGCTCGGCGGCGATCACGGGCACCAACGGCAAGACGACGACGACCCTCATGGTCGGCAGGATCCTCCAGACAGCCAGCCTCCGCGCCGTGAACAACTCGACGGGCGCGAACCTCGTGACGGGCGTGACCGCCGCCGTGGTCCGGGATGCGAACCTCTCCGGTAGGCCCTCCTCCGAAATAGGTCTCTTCGAGGTGGACGAGGCGAACGTGCCGCGCGTGGCGGCTGAGACGGAGTTGAAAATACTGGCCGTCCTGAACCTCTTCCGGGACCAGCTCGACCGGTACGGGGAGCTCGCCTACACGGGCAAGGTCATCGCCTCCGCCTTCGCCGACCTGCCCCGCGACGGCGCGGTCGTCCTGAACGCCGACGACCCCCTCGTCGCCAGCCTCGGGGGATCGGCCGCGAACCCGGTCTTCTACGGGGTGGACGCCCCCGACCTCGACACCGGCCGCCTCCAGCACATCGCCGACTCGAAGGGGTGCCCGGTCTGCGGCACGCCACTAGACTACGACGCCGTCTACATGGGCCACATCGGCGTCTATCGCTGCCCCAGGGGTGACTTCTCCCGCCCCGAGACCGCATATCGGGCGTGCCGGGTAAGCCTCGAAGGCGCACGCGGCTCCACGTTCTTGCTCACGACGCCAAGGGGTGATGTGGAGACGAAGATAACGCTGCCGGGTCTCTACAACGTCTACAACGCGCTCGCCGCCGCCGCCGTCGCGGGGGAGGCGGGTGTGGGCCTGGACGACGTCGCGCGGGGCCTCCGGGAGTTCGGCGGGGCCTTCGGGCGGGTGGAGAGGATCAGGGCGGGAGACAGGGAGGCCTTCTTGCTGCTCATAAAAAACCCGGTGGGGTTCAATGAGATTCTGCGCACCTTCGTCACCGACGCCGCTGCCAGAAACGTCCTAATAGCCATAAACGACAACGACGCCGACGGCCGCGACGTCTCCTGGCTCTGGGACGTTGACTTCGAGATGCTCGCCGACGCCCGCGCCGAGAACGTCACCGACGCCGCCCCCTTCACCGTAAGCGGACTCCGGGCCGGCGACATGGCCGTCCGCCTCAAATACGCCGACCTGCCCGTGGGCCCCGTCATCCCCGACCGCCGAGAAGCCATAAGAACTGCCCTGGAGTCCACCCCGCCCGGCGAGACACTCTACGTCCTCCCGACCTACACTGCGATGCTCGAAATCCGCAAAGCCCTGGGAGACATGGGGTACACGCATCAGTTCTGGGAAGATGGATGAAGGCTTTAAGGTTTTGAGGTTCGAGGTTACAGGCAAGGGCTGCGCTACACGTAGCTTTGCGGAGGCGTCTGATACCGGCAAGACGACCACCGCCTCAATCACGTGCAACCGAATCGTCAGGAGAGCAAGCGACCTGTAACCTTACGCTTAGAGCCTCAAAGCCTGAGAAAGGAGACCCCCATGCTAACCATCCACCACCTATACGCCGACATGATGAACCTTTACGGTGACCGGGGAAATGTGATCTCCATAAAAAAACGCTGCGAATGGCGCGGCATCGAAGTCGAAGTCCTGGACGTCGGCCTCGGAGAGAAAATACATCCAACCGGCCAAGACATCTACCTCTTCGGTGGCGGCCAAGACCGCGAACAAGCACTCCTCGCCGAAGACCTCTCCGGTTCCAAAGGCGCGGACCTCAGAGCTATAGTAGACGATGGCGGCGTTGTCCTCGGGGTGTGCGGCGGCTACCAGCTAATGGGACACTCCTACGAGACGCTGGAAGGCGACAAGCTTCCCGGCGTCGGAATCTTCGACCTCCATACCCGTCCTGGCAAACCTGGCGAGCCACGTCTTATCGGAAACGTCCTCGTAAGCGTACCAGCACCCGAAACCTCGGAGACTCGTGAAGTAGTGGGCTTTGAGAACCACGGTGGCCGTACCTACCTGGGTGCCGACACGAAACCTTTAGGCCGCGTCGTCGCGGGGTACGGCAACAACGGCGAGGATAGCACCGAGGGCGCGAGGCGACTCAACGCCTACGGCACGTATTTGCACGGTTCTCTGCTGCCCAAAAATCCCTGGCTCACCGATCAGCTTATCCTAAACGCTCTGAGCCCCGAAGACGATTCATTTGAGTTGGAGCCGCTGGATGACTCAGTAGAAAACAATGCTTTTGCGGCGATGTCTGGACGACTTTCCACTCAGCGTTAGAACTGTGGATATACAGGCTCAGAAACTCTCCACGGCTGGCCGCAGGTCCAACTCCAAAGTCCAGGCGGTCGGGCTTTGCTGGTGTAGTTGCCAGTAGGTTTCGGCGATGGCGTTGGGGGCGAGCATGGTGTGATCTTCGCGGTCGGGTGAGCGTTCGCGGACTCTGGGAGTATCTATCTGACCGTCTATAACGACGTGTGATACGTGTATTCCCTGGGGCCCGAACTCCCGCGCCATCGACTGCGCGAGTGCTCGCAACCCAAACTTGCCGACTGCAAGAGCGGAGAATCTAGCCCCGCCGCGCATCGCAGCCGTGGCTCCGGTTAGTAGGATCGTGCCGCGCCCGGCTTCGACCATCGCAGGTAGGACTTGTTGCGCGGCGTAGAAAGCACCGGCGCAGTTTGCCTTGAAGCACTCATCGAATTTCTCCGGCGATATGTCCAAGATGCCGCCCATCTCGAAAGCTCCGGCGTTGTAGACGAAGACCTCCGGCTCGCCCAACTCGCTGTGTATCCGCTCGAACGCGGATCCCACAGAAGCCGGGTCCGTAGCGTCGGTGGAGATAGGTAGAGCGGTACCGTCGGATTCCTCGATCTCCCGCTGGATGCTCGCGACGCTCTCTTCGCGGCGGGCCATTAACGCGACCGCAAAGCCTTCGCCAGCGAAGCGCCGCGCTATCGCCGCTCCGAGTCCGGGTCCGACTCCAAGAACTGCTGCTACTTTGTCCATGTATGGCTCCTCACTCATCGGGCGGTCATGCCGCCGTCTACTACCATGCACGCTCCGACGGTGGAGGCTGCGTCGTCGGATGCCAGGTAGGCCGCCATTGCGGCGATCTCCTCCGCGGTTACTAGACGACCGTGAGGTTGGCGGGCCTTCATGGTTTCTCGGGCGGCTTCCGGGTCGTCGTAGGTGGAGGTTATGCGGGCTACCCAGGGCGTGTCCACGGTTCCGGGGGCTATGCAGTTGACACGGACATTCTCCTCGATGTGATCTATGGCCGCAGCACGGGTCATCGACAGGATGGCTCCTTTGGCCGCACAGTAGATCGCCCGGTCTTTCAGCCCCACAAGTGCTGCGATGGACGACATGTTGACGACCGATCCACCACCAGACTCCCGAATGGCCGGAATAGCGTACTTCATGCCGAGATACGTCCCTCGCACGCACACGTTCATCATCTTGTCGTAATCGTCCTCGGTGGCATCCACAACCGTGGAGGCTATGCCGACCCCGGCGTTGTTGACCATCACGTCCAACCCGCCCCATTCATCCACGACCCGGCGCACAAGATCCTCCATCGAGGCGGCATCCGTTACATCGGTCTCGTGTACGAGGGTATCGGTCGTCATCTCGTTGGCTACTGCTTCGGCGGCGGCTTCGTCTACATCGGCTAGGGCTATCTTTGCACCTTCGGATGCCAGCCGAAGAGCGATGGCCTTTCCGATGCCGGAGCCTGCGCCGGTGACTATGGTTCGCTGGCCTTCGAGTCTCTGCATCTTGATCTCTCCCGTATTCGCTTCTCACACCTGGTAGTCAGTATAATGAGGTTCACGCCGATGGTGCAAACGGCGTTTTTAATGGAATCGGCTCTAGGGAAAGGGGCTTCGATGAATCCTTACGC
>JBGTDE010000292.1:0-2422 GCA_041748475.1 Rubrobacteraceae bacterium
ACCTTTGATCTGGATCGCGGCGTTGGACACTTCCCCGCTGGAACCGGTATCGAAGTCCCTCTAAAACCGTTCATGGGCATCGTCGGGGTCGCGCCAGATACTTCAGAGATGGTCAACTCCGTTCCCCCAGACGTCTACGGCGGCAACCTTGACGTAAAGCGACTGATGACCGCCGGTTCGACGGCGTACTACCCGGTGCAAGTTCCCGGTGCGTTGCTCTACACCTCCGACGGCCACGCCGCCCAGGGCAACGGCGAAGTGAGCCTCACGGCCATCGAGACCAGCCAGACACCTACATTTCAGGTGATCGTCCACAAGAAAGACCGCCTGGCCGAGGAGGGCTTGCCCGTCTTGAAAAATCCGTGGGGTGAGACCCCGGAGGCTTGGATCGTCACCGGAATCGATAAGGACTTGGATTCTGCTTTGCAAGAGGCGGTAAAGGAGACCATCTCGTTCCTCACCCAGACTCGGGGGCTTTCCCGCGAGGACGCTTACTCTCTGGCGAGCATCGCCATAGACTACGAGGTCTCGCAGGTCGTGGACATCAACAAGGGTGTGCATGGTGTCGTGCCGAAGATACTCTTCCCGGACGGTCGCGCCTGACCAACAGGATAAACAATTGGGCCGTTTCGTGGCGCATCTTTGGACCGGGGGCCAAAGATGCGCGGGGGGATTTCTCCTAGAGTTATGAGCGTCGCTAGGGTTCCGCTGCGGGGTGATGGTCCCCAGGTCCGAGACCGAGAGCGACGAGTGGCCGGGAGACAACCGGTCGCCACACGGAGGGATAAAAGCCCGGGAGGTCATCTCCTCGGGTGTTTTTTGCTCTGAGGAGGTAGGTAGAGCTACCGAAGGGAGCACGGCTTATGGGCATGGACCACGAACATCACCGCAGGATAGGGCCGCCGGACCAGGAGGCTCTGAAACGTCTGAAGGGCTACGAAGCTCGCGAGCGCGAAGCCGCCCTCGGGACGGCTCGTTGGGACGCGGAAGTCGAGCGAGCTTTAGAGATAGGTCTTCCGGCGGCGGACTCTATCGGAGATCGGACCATCTCGACGTTCGCCCGCACGGAGCTTCCACACTTCGCCGGAATCAACACGTTTATGCGTTTTCCTTATGTTGAAGATGTGCGCGAAGTTGGGGATTACGACGTGGCGATCATTGGTGCGCCTTTCGATATGGGGACGACGTATCGGAGCGGCACGCGCTTTGGGCCGCAGGCTATTCGGCGGATCTCCGGGTTGTATTCGACTTACAATTACGAGTTCGGCGTGGACCTGCGCGAGCAACTTAGGGCTTGTGATCTCGGTGATGTTTTCGTCATCCCGGCGAATATCGAGAAGAGCTTCGACCAGATCGCCCGTGCTGTCAGCCACGTGGTAGAGAAGGGTGTCTTCCCGGTCATCCTGGGCGGCGACCACTCTATCGGATACCCGGACGTGCGCGGCATCGCCCCTCACGTCGACGGCAACATCGGCATTATCCACCTGGACCGGCACGTCGATATCCAGGAGAAGGATATGGACGAGCGGATGCACACGACTCCGTGGTTCCACGCCACGAACATCCCGAATGCTCCGGCCAAGAACCTCGTTCAGTGCGGTATCGGCGGCTGGCAGGTTCCGCGGGCTGGTGTGGAAGTCGCCCGCGAGCGGCAGACCACGATCATGACAATAGGCGATGTGGAGAACATGGGCATCGAGAAGGCCGCTGAGATGGCGCTCGAAGTAGCCTGGGACGGTGCCGAGGCGGTCTATCTCTCCTTCGACATCGACTCCGTGGACGCGGGATTCGTACCAGGTACTGGTTGGCCGGAGCCGGGCGGTTACTTGCCGCGTGAGGCGTTGAAGTTCCTGCATCTAGTGGCGAAGGAAGGACTGTGCGGCATGGAGGTCGTGGAAGTTTCGCCGCCCTACGACATAAGCGATTCGACGGCGTTGTTGGCGGCGCGAGCCGTGGCGGACGTGTTGGCGACGCTGGTCTCCGAGGGACATCTCGGTACTGGCGGCGGGGTCTCGTAGTGAGGCTCGGATGGATTCAGAGTCTCGGAAGGAGTGTCTGTAGATGATCCTCATTAGCGTAGCGGTGTTTATTCTTCTGTTGGTCGGTGTCGGGCTCTTCGTGTCCAAGAAAGTTCAAGGCGACAGCACCAACTACATCGTCGCGGGACGCGGCCTGATCCTACCTCTAGCCGCCGCCACTCTGATGGCTCAGACGGTGGATACGAACGCCACCCTGGGTAACACGGACCTGACCGCTGAGTTCGGTTTCTGGGCTGGTGCGACGCTCCCGATAGGGCTCGCACTCGCCTTGTTTCTAACGGGACTTTTCTTCGCCAAGCCGCTCAACCGGATGAACCTGCTCACTCTCCCGGACTTCTACCGCAGGAAGTACGGGCGCACGGTTGAGTTGGTCGCCTCGATCA
>JBGTDE010000293.1:0-2603 GCA_041748475.1 Rubrobacteraceae bacterium
GCGTTCGCCGCTTCGTGGGCTATCGCGCTCGGTTACGTCTCCGTGGTCGCTTTCGAGGCGGTCGCTCTACCGGCTACTCTGGAGTATCTGCTGCCGGACTACAAGGTAGGATTCCTCTGGACCATCGCCGAGTACGATGTCTATATTAGTTGGGTAGCTATTGGGGTGATTGGATCGGTTGGCATTACCGCGCTTAACTATTTTGGGGTGAGGCCCTCAGCCGTCTTCCAGATAATAGCGGTGCTCTTCCTTCTGATAATTGGATTGCTGCTAGTGTTCGGCACGATCACCGGCGGCAAAGCCGAAAACTTCTCGCCGCTGTTCGTCGGGGGTGTAGCAGGCATCCTCTCTGTGGTGATAATGACGCCGTTCCTGTTTGTGGGGTTCGATGTGATCCCGCAGTCCGCCGAGGAGATCAACCTTCCTTACCGTCAACTCGGGGTACTGTTGATCGTCTCCGTAATCCTGGCGGCGGCCTGGTACATCCTGATCATAATCGGCGTCGGTGCTGGTCTGGGTCAGCAGGCGTTGCAGAACACGGACCTCGCTACGGCGGACGCAATGGGCAACCTATTTGGTAGCGAATTGTTCGCCAATATTTTGGTGCTCGGTGGCGTAGCGGGCATCCTCACGAGCTGGAACGGATTCATGATCGGTGGCAGCCGCATCATCTACGCGATGGCCGAATCCGGGATGCTGCCTCAGTGGCTGGGCCGTATTCACCCTCGTTACCGCACGCCCGCCAACGCGGTCCTGCTCATCGGCGCGTTGTCGGTTGTGGCTCCGTTCTTCGGGCGTAGCGCCCTCGTGTGGCTCGTCGACGCCGGGGGACTTGGAATCGTGATCGCGTACTTCATGGTCGCTATCGCCTTCCTCGTGCTACGGCGCAAAGAACCGGAGATGGACCGCCCTTTCCGAGCCGGACGAGGACCAATTATCGGCATCATCGCCGCCGTATTGAGCTTCGGAATCGCTATTCAATATTTGCCGGGTATGCCCGCCGGACTCATTACACCGGAGTGGATCATCGTCGGCATCTGGACAGTAGTCGGTCTGATATTCGCCATCCGCATGAACGTTCCAGAGTACAGTCCCAACCTCTGAGTACGGGTATACTGGAAAAGATCAAAGCAACAGGAAGAGGTGTCGAGGATGCTGGAGTCAAAGAGGATACGAACGGAGATCCCTGGTCCCAAAAGTCGGGAGCTGATGGAACGGCGGCATAAGTCCGTCACGTCGGGAGTTGGTATCGCCACGCCCATGTTCGTGGAGAAAGCCGAGGGCGCTCTGCTCACGGATGTGGACGGCAACACGTTCGTAGACTTTGGCGGTGGCATCGGCGTCCTAAACGTGGGACACAATGATCCACGTGTCGTCGAGGCTATAAAGGAGCAGGCGGACAAAGTCCTTCACACCTGTTTCTACGTCACCGAATACGAACTCTACGTCGAACTCGCCGAGAAGCTGAACGCTCTCGTACCGGGCGACGGTGAGAAGCGTTCCATGTTCGTCAACTCCGGTGCGGAGGCCGTGGAGAACGCTGTGAAGGTAGCGCGTTCGTACACGGGTCGTCCGGCGGTCATAGCGTTCGAGAATGCCTTCCACGGACGCACCTTGCTCGGGGTCTCATTGACCAGCAAGACCGATCCGTACAAGAAGGGTTTCGGGCCGTTCGCCCCAGAAATATATAGGGTTCCGGCACCGTATCCGTACCGGTGTCCTTCTGGCAAGAACTGTTCCGGTGGTTGTCAGGGGGATTGCTTCGGGGCGCTGGAGAAGGCGATGACGGGTTCCGTGCATCCCGAGAGTGTGGCGGCGGTCAGTGTGGAGCCCGTAAGCGGCGAGGGTGGATTCTTGCCGTTCCCGGATTTCTACTTGCGGCAGTTGCGGGAGTTCTGTGACAAGTACGGCATTGTGCTGATAGTGGACGAAGTGCAGACCGGGTTCGGACGCACGGGAAAGATGTTCGCTATCGAGCACTCGGGAGTTGTGCCGGACATTGTCACGACGGCCAAGAGCATGGGTGGGGGAATGCCCATAGCCGGGGTGACAGGGAAAGCGGAGATCATGGACTCCGTACACGTCGGCGGCCTCGGAACAACCTACGGCGGCAATCCCCTGGCCTGCGCCGCAGCCCTCGCGGTCATGGATGCATTCGAGGAGGACGATATTCTCGGCAAGGCAAACGTGCTCGGCGAGCGGGTGATGGGCGCGATGCGCGATATCCAGGAGAAGCACCCGGATTTCGTCGGCGATGTGCGCGGGCTCGGCGCGATGACCGCGATGGAGCTAGTCAAGGACGCGGAGAGCAAGACCCCCGACAAGGAGCGAACTGGCGAGGTCGTCGAAGCCGCGCTCCAGGAAGGTCTATTGCTCCTGACCGCCGGACAGTATGGCAACGTCATCCGTACCCTGATGCCCCTAAACATCGCCGACGACGAGCTAGAAGAAGGCCTGGCGATACTGGCACGAGTCTTCGACAAGGTGGCTGCTTCGTAGGGAATCTCTGATGGCAACCATCACGCTCCGAGCCAGTAAGTCCGTCAAAGAAAACCGACAAGCTGAACCGCTAATCACGGCGGTGAATGATCAAGTCGAGGGCT
>JBGTDE010000294.1:0-6975 GCA_041748475.1 Rubrobacteraceae bacterium
CGTGGCCGCCATCTTCCGCCTCTCTCCGTAGTGCAACGCAACTGCAGTATAGACCCCGCTCCACCACGAATCAGCATTTTAACCACCTTTTAACATTCACCCCTTCATGCCGTCTCGTATGTCGACCATACAATTTTTACTGCACACTCCTTTAGAATGGGAAGCGTGGAGATATACGTACACACGGCAACGGTACACACGAAGCGTCCCTTCGCTATTGCGCGTTCGTCGGAAGCGGCGTTCGAGCGTGTGATCCTCACCCTCGAAACTGAAGGCTTTACCGGATTCGGCGAAGCTGCCCCAACAATCTACTACAACCAAAACGCCGAAAGCTCTGCCGAGGTACTGCGAAGTGTGCGAATCGAAGACCCGTGGGATATTCGTGGCACGCTCGCCGCGAACGATCGTCTTCCACCGGCATCAAAGGCCGCCCTCGATGCCGCGCTGCACGACCTAGCCGCCAAGAGGCTCGGCGTCCCTCTCTATCAGATGCTCGGCCTGGCTAGACCGCAAACGATTTCCGCCTACACCCTGGGCATCGCCGACCGCGAGACTACGCTGGCTGATGCCGAACGTCTGTCGTCGTATCCCATACTGAAAATGAAGGTCGGGAGCGAGGCGGATATTGAGGCCGTGCGTGCTGTGTCGGAGTTCTCCCGTGCGGATCTCTGGGTGGATGCTAACGAGGCTTTCTCGGTGGAAGAGGCTCCGGCGGTGGTGCGGGAGTTGGTTGGGATGGGGGTTGAGATGATCGAGCAGCCCGTTCCAGCCGCCGAAGGACCGGACGCGCTCAGGGCGGTCACTGATGCCGCGGCACCTGTGCCGGTGATCTCGGACGAGAGTTCCATAACCGCCTCGGATATACCGAAACTCGCTGGTTGCGTTGCTGGCGTGAACGTCAAACTCGCGAAGTGCGGCGGCGTTCGAGGGGCTCTGGAGATGGTTCATACTGCCCGCGCCCACGGCATGAGCGTGATGCTCGGGTGCATGGTCGAGACTTCGCTTGGCATCGCTGCCGCTGCTCATATTAGTGATCTTTTCGACTTCGTGGATCTTGATGGGGCGATGCTGCTGGCGGACGATCCATTCGCGGGTCTCTCGTATGAGGATGGTCGCATCCTCGTCCCTGAAACCACGGGACTCGGAGTGGCTTGGCGATGACCGAAGCTCCCGAACGCCGGTATATCGTGCTTGCGGAGGGGCGGTTGCGTGATCTAAACGCCAAGACCGCGCATGGTCTGATCCGCTACGGCAAGGACCCCACCTTGGCAGTCATAGACTCCACCTTGACCGTACAGACCGTGCTGGATGTGATGCCGGACCTTCGCCACGATGCCCCGATATTAGCCACCATAGAAGAAGCTTTGGAACGGGATCCCACCTCGCTCCTAGTGGGTGTCGCCCCACCCGGCGGACGACTCCCCGAGGATTGGATGCGAGTCATCCGCACAGCGGCGGACGCGGGAGTCGAGATCGTCAGCGGTCTGCACCAACGTCTCGCGCCGCTCTTCCCCGACGCGAAAGTCTGGGACGTTAGAGAGCCGCCCGAGGACATACCACTCTTCTCCGGCGAAGGTTTTGGAGTAGAGCCGAAAGTGGCCCTAACCGTGGGGACCAGCAGCGCCATCGGCAAGATGACCGCGACGCTCGAGATAGAGCGAGCCGCCAGGGAAGCCAACGTATCCACCGAATTCGTCGCCACGGGCCAGACCGGAATAGTGATCTCAGGCTGGGGAACTTGCGTGGATGCCGTGGTCTCGGACTTTGTAGCCGGGTCCGCGGAGCAGTTAGTTTTGCAAGCCGCCAAGTCTTCGCCGGAGATCATCCTGGTGGAGGGACAGGGCTCTCTCGGACATCCTGCCTACTCCGGGGTTACGCTCGGCCTGTTGCACGGTTCTTGCCCGGATTGTCTGGTCCTCTGCTGCGATGCACGGGACGAGAAAATCATGGGCTTGGTCCCACGCCCAAACGTCGCCCGCATGGTCCGTCTCTACGAAGAGATCGCCGCCCTCGTGAAGCCAGCGCCCGTAGCCGCCATAAGCGTCAATACGAGAGGTTTGGACGACAAAGAGGCCGCAGAATTCGTCGACCGGGTTGCTGATGAGACAGGCTTGCCGACTGCGGACCCACTGCGAGGCTCCGTGGCGGGTATTTTGGATGCGATTCTCGAAGTGTAGTTTCGTCTGGTAGGGTTTTCTGGTGCTGGGTTTTGGGATTGTTTACAGAAACTTTACGCAAGCATAGAGTGAGCTATGTTAGAATTCCGGCGTGGCAAGCTGCTTGACTCTTAACGCTAGTTTCGAGCCCGTGGCCCTAGTTCCGGTCAAGAGGGCGGTGGTCCTCGTTGTGTCTGGGAAGGCTGAGATCGTGGAGGCCAACCTGGAGCGTCGGTTCCGCTCGGAGCGAGCGGAGTATCCTTATCCGTTGGTGATCCGGCTGGTCAAGTTTATCGAGATTCCCCGTCGCCTTCGCCGCCACGTTACCAATACTATCCTCTTCGCCCGCGACAACTACCGCTGCCAGTACTGCGGCAAGCACCGCGACGACCTGAACCGCCGCGACTGCTTAACCCGAGATCACGTCAAGCCGATCAGCCGTGGCGGGGGAAATACCTGGGACAATGTCGTGGCCGCCTGCACCAAGTGCAACGCTCGCAAGAGCAACCGCCTGCCGATGGAATGCGGCATGTATCCTAAGACCACGCCTAAGGAACCTCGCTACGTGGTGATGGTCTGGTACTCGAGGGGCCTCAATGAGATCCAACGCCGCTACGTGGAGCAATTCTACGGTGAAGCCTCGCTAGGCGAGTCGGAGTATTAGAGTCTCCGACGTTTCTGAATCCCTTGCTATAATCAACTTTTGTTTATCTACTAACCAGTGGCGGTATCTCTTTGGACTACAACGATTTCGCGGACAGAGTAAAGAGAATAGTCGACAATGTCGAGCGGGCTGTCTCGGGCAAGCGTGAGAGCGTCTTCCTTGCGGTGACCGCTATGCTCGCGGGCGGACACGTACTTATCGAGGACGTACCCGGTGTCGGCAAGACTCTTCTCGCCAAGTCTCTCGCACGCTCCATAAAGGCCGAGTTCCGGCGCATCCAGTTTACGCCCGACTTGCTGCCGGGCGACGTTACGGGCCTCAACGTCTACAACCAGGGCGAGGGCAACTTCGAGTTTTGGGCCGGGCCAATCTTCGCCAACGTCGTGCTGGCGGATGAGATCAACCGCGCCAGCCCCAAGACTCAGAGCGCCTTGCTCGAAGCGATGGAGGAAAGCTCCGTGACGGTCGATGGCCGGACGCGCAAACTGGCGCAGCCTTTCGGAGTTCTGGCGACTCAGAACCCCGTGGACAACGAAGGAACTTATCCTTTGCCACATGCTGAGCTGGATCGGTTTATGGTCAAGATGGACCTGGGTTATCCAGATGAGGACTCGGAAGTGGAGCTTCTGAGGCTTTCGAGGGATCCCGCCTCAGAACTTCGTCCCGTGGTGAGCCTGGAAGACTTCATGAAGATGAGGCAGATGGTCGAGGAGATCCACGCCAGCGAAGCGGTCTTGCGGTACGTGGTCTCGATTACCGCCGCCACTCGCGACCACGGCGCGATCCGCCTGGGCGTATCCCCTCGCGCCAGTCGGATGCTGCTGGCCGTAGCACGGGCGCGGGCCGCCGCCTTGGGCCGCTCCTACGCCACGCCAGACGATGTCAAAGCCCTGGCTCCAGCGGTGCTGGCGCACCGGATCCTGCTCTCTCCAGATGCTCGCACGTCCAGCGGTCGAAACGGCGCCGCGAACGGCGAGACTCCAGCCGGAAGAGTAGTGCGGGATATCCTCTCCGCCGTACCCGTAACCGAGGCGGTCTAGAAACCTTGCGAACCCGGCTTCGCGTCCGTCCCACTTCGCGGGGCTGGCAAGCATTGGTTATAGGGCTAATCGTGTTCGCTGGCGCACGCTTGATCGGGACTACCCAGATCCATCAACTCGCCTACGCGCTACTCGCCCTACTAGTCGCCGCCCTAGTTCTCGGATACTTCGCCGCCCGTGGCCTGGACTTCTCGCGAAGCCTTCCGGTCTCGCGGTTCTTCGCTCGCAGAAGCTCCCGGATAGACCTCTTGATCTCCAATTCCTCCAAGCTCAACTCCTCGCACATCGAGGTGCTCGACCGGCTGCCGGAGCCTCGGGGCTTTGAGTCGCCGCCGCTCAGCAAGGGTGGAGGAGCCGCAGTCGAAGTCCCGGTCACCTTCCCCCGGCGTGGCCTGTACAGCCTCGGACCAGCGGACGTTCGGGCGGTCGAGCCGTTCGGTCTGTTGCGCTTCTCCCGGAGTTTCCTGGATGGCGACGAAGTCGTCGTCTACCCGGAGGTCCACGAGATAACGAACTTACCGATTCAGGGAGGCGCGGTCGAGTCCGGGTCTCGCGGTGCGCGGGGACAGAGCGGTGACGATTTCGCCGGGCTCCGGGAGTACCGGCGCGGCGACGACATGCGGCACATCCACTGGAAAAGTCTGGCCCGAACCGGCGAGCTGCACGTCAGGGAGTTCACGCTGCAAGCGCCGCTGCGCTACACGGTTGTACTGGATCTCCGTCGCCGGGGCTTGAAAGTACCGGAAGCCGAGATCGAAGATGCCGTCTCTGCTACAGCCTCGGTTCTGGCGCATCTTAAAGAAGCGGGTTTGCCCTCGCGCTTGATCTGCACCGACGGAGAGAGCGAAGCCACAGAGTTCGCCGCCGATGAGGCCGCCTACTGGAAAGCGATGCGAGTCCTAGCCACCGTAAAGGACTCCGGCGACACGGAACTAGGAGTGTTCCTCTCCGAGGAGCGAGGCAATCTTGGAGAAGGACTTATTCTCGTCAGCCGGGGGATTGGTGGTGGCGAAAACCTCTCCGCAACCGTCCGGAGGTTCCGCAGAGGCGGACGACCGGTCACCGTGATCTCGGTCGCTTCACATACCTACATGGGTTATCCACTGGGCTCCCAGGCACTCGCTGACAAGGCTGCGGCTTTCTCCGCGAGCGTCGCCGGTCTTGAGTCCGAGGGAGCATCTGTGGTAACGGTTCAACAGCCGCAAGGGGCGGCGGATCTTGCGTATGAAAGGAGCGTGGTCTAGGTGAGCGGTCTCTGGGTTCGAGTCTGGTTGTACACGGCGGTCCTGGCTACCGGCGCCTCGTTCTGCATCCTCTTCAGCGGCGACACTCCAAACGGTTTCGAGGGAGACTTCGCGGCGGGCTCGCCCGCGCTGGCTCTCGGGGCTTTCGGGATGATGCTTGGGGCGGCTATCGTAGCGGTTTTGGTAGGCTCCGCCGGAAAATTCAGGTTCGTCCTGATCTTCCCCGCAGCCGTCGTCTATACGTTGCTCGCTGTCTACGGTCGGATACCGCTCTTCTCGCTCTCGGGATGGCGAGATCTCTTTATACAAGTCTCCTCCGACGCTATCGCGGGAGCGAACACGATGTACGGTCAACCCATACCCTACGATTCCATTCCGGGACTCTTCATCATCCTCATACCGATAGTTATTATAGTTTCGGCGTTCGCGGTCTCGGCGACACTCTACGAGGAGAGCCCGATCTTCTCGGTCGCTGTCCTCGGTGTCACTATTGGCGTTCTCTCGACCATTAGCTTTGAGGACGGCGCGGGTCCATTCTTCCTTATCTTCCTGGTATGTGTGATCGCGTTGTTGCTCGCGGTCGGTTCATCTACGGGAGATTATGGATCCGAGGATTCAGAGCCAGCGAGTGTCTCCCGGTTTGCCTGGCCGAGCGTCGTGGCGGGTGCGGTTGTCGCGGTGGTCGTGCTCGCGCTGCCAAACGCCCCGCTCGCGGATCAGGTAGTAAGCGAAGGTGCCATCGACTGGACGCGCATCGGCGCGGGTTCGACATCCAACCTGAACGTTCAGGCTGACGTTGGAGATTACCTGACGGTTGGACAGGACGTGCCGATCATGCGCGTAGAGAGCGATGAGCAACTGCTGTGGCGCGGCGGCACCCTGGACCGTTTCGACGGCGTGCGCTGGGAGGACACGACCGGCCCTGGCGACGGTGACGGCGACGAGATAGCCCCGGATATAGAGACCCGCGTCGTGCAACAGGAAGTCGAGATCATCGAAGCCCAGACCGATCTTGTATTCGGTGGATACCGGATAGTGCAGGCCACACCCCTAAACGGCGACACCCCGGACGCCATCCAGAGTTCCGACTCGTCGTGGCGAGCCGAGGACCAACTGAGCGAGGGCGACCGTTACCGGGTTCTCTCCGAGATACCGCAGCCAACCGCCGATCAACTCCGCTCCGCTGGAAACAACTATCCCTCGGAGGTAAGCGATAGGTTCCTTCAGATGCCCGAGAGCACCCCGGACGCCGTCGCGGACACAGTCCAGGACATAGAGCAACGCTACGCGGGAGCCTCGACAAACTACGACAAAGCCCGCAACATCGAGCGATACCTCCGAACGGACGGCGGCTTTACCTACAACCTCGACGTAAATTACCGCCGCGCCGACAAGGCTATAGAAGAATTTTTGTCGGGAGACAAGGAGGGTTTCTGTACCCAGTTCGCCACTTCGATGGCGTTGTTGGCTCGTGAGCAGGACATACCCTCGCGGGTGGTCTACGGCACTACTACGGGCGACCTGGTCGAGGGTGAGGAGAACGAGTATCTGGTCAAGGGTGGGAACGTGCATACCTGGGTGGAGTTGTACTTCCCCGGCGTTGGCTGGTATCCGTTCGATCCCACACCCGGATTCAGTGTTCCGACGACCATGGAGCAGAACGCGCCCGGGCCGCAGTCGTCAAGCTCCCCGCAGGAGGAGCCAGGGATCGAAGATCGCAACCTGCGCGAACAGCAGCAGGAGAGACAGAACGCCCAGGAGGAGAACCCCCCCGAGGAGAAGAACAAGGACAAGGAATCCTCCGCGAACAACGCGGTAGGGGTGCCGATCTGGCCGTTGTATCCGCTGGCGCCAATATTGCTCATAGCGGC
>JBGTDE010000295.1:0-5137 GCA_041748475.1 Rubrobacteraceae bacterium
GGTACCGAAGGTGGAGACCTGGACCGCATGGACCGCCAGCGTAAGGTGATTGCCGCGCTCAGAAGTCAGATGATGCAGCCCGGTACTCTTGCCCGGTTGCCTGGGGTTGTCAAGACGCTTGACGAGAACATCAAGTCCGATCTCGGATTCGATCAAACGCTGACGCTCGCGAAGGCGTTGGCGAGTCGTGGGCAGGGGACTCAGCTCCGGTCAACCAAGCTTCAGGGTACGCCCAAGACCCTCGACAGCGGCGAAGAGGTTCTGGTCCCAGACGCGGCGGCCAACGAGGAAATCCTGGAGGATTTCCGGCGCTAGGCTTCGCTACGCCCTCAGCGTAAAGCTCCAGCGGGCAGATTGTGGCTGCTATAATCGCGGTCAGATTCGCGGAGTGAGCGAGAGTGGTGGAATGGTAGACACGCTAGATTTAGGATCTAGTGCCTCACGGCGTGCGGGTTCAAGTCCCGCCTCTCGCACCCGTTGGGAGGGATCGGTTTATGGCGAATGACCCGGACAGTAATCGAGAAGAGTTGGAGCGCATGACGGCGAACGTTACGAAGCTTGAAGAGAATAAAGTCCGGCTGGAGGTCGAGGTCTCCCCGCAGTCCGTGAAGGACGTGGTAGAGGCCAAGGTACGGGAGTTGCGCGGCAAGGTTCGCGTACCTGGGTTCCGTCCCGGCAAGGCCCCCAGACGGGTGATCGAGAACAATGTCGGGCGCGACTATATCTATATGGAGGCGCTACAGGATGGCTTGCCAAACTGGTACTCGGAAGCCGTCATCGAGAGCGACCTGCGACCCATCGACCGACCGGAGATCAGCTTCGACGATGCCTTGGACGAAGAGGAGGGTTTCAAGTTCTCCGCGACCGTCGAGGTACGACCGGAAGCCAAACTCGGCCAGTACAAGGGCTTGGAAGTCCCGAAACGTGAGATCTCCGTCACCGACGAAGAGACGGACGAGCAACTGGAGGAGATGCGCGGACAGTTCGCTACTCTCGCGGCGGTCGAAGGCCGTCCCGTGCAAGAGGGCGACTACACGATCATCGACTTCAAGGGAGAGCGGATGGCGACCGGCGACGCTCTGGAGGGCGGCGAGGCCGAGGACTACATGTTGGAAGTCGGTAAAGGCGAGCTTCTAAAGGATTTCGAGGACAACCTCGTGGGGATGAACGCCGACGAGCGCAAGCAGTTTGGGGTGACCTTCCCGATGGATTACCAGGAAGAGGCCCTGCGCGGTCAGGCTGTGTTGTTCCACGTGCATCTGAAGGAAGTCAAGGAGCGCGAGCTTCCGCCGTTGGATGACGACTTCGCTAAAGAGGCGAGTGAGTTCGAGACGTTGGAGGAGTTGCGGGGCGCGGTGCGCGGGCAGCTTCAGACGGCGGTTGATGATCGCATCGAGGGCGAGTTCCGGGGGCTGGTGCTCAACGCGGTTGCGGAAAAAGCTGAGATCGAGGTTCCAGATGTCATGGTTCACGAGAAAGCTCACGAGATGGTTCAGAGCTTCGAGCGGAGTATCCGTCAGCAGGGCATAGAGCCCGAACAGTACTACCAGATCACCGGGTCAAGTCACCACGATGTGGAAGAGCGCGTGCGCCCCGACGCCGAGGACACGGTCAAGAAAGAGCTTGTGCTCGACGCGGTGGCCATCGCCGAGGGGATCGAAGCCGATGAAGAAGCTGTGATGCACGAGATCGGCCACCTCGCCGGTGAATCCGGGCGTGAGCCAGCGGAGATCGCCGAGACCATGAAGGCGAACGGCACCTACTCGTTGCTTGAAGAGGAGATCTCACGTCAGCGTGTCATCGACTTCCTGGCCGAGAACGCCGTGCCGGTCGAGATGCCGAAGGAAGAAGAAACCGAAGAATCAGCGGACGCAGGCGACGGGGAAGAAGCCGTCGTTGGTGCTGAGACAGCGGAGACGACTAGCGAAGGAGAGCAACAATGAGCTACGACATAAACGCCGTCATACCCTACGTCATAGAGCAGAGTCCGCGCGGTGAGCGAGCGATGGACATTTATTCGAGGTTGCTCAAAGATCGGATCATCTTCCTCGGCACGCCGGTCGACGATCAGGTAGCTAACGCGATCATGGCGCAACTCTTGCACCTCGAATCGGAAGATCCGGAGCAGGATATCAACATATACATCAACTCCCCCGGCGGCAGCGTTTCGGCGGGATTGGCTATTTACGACACGATGCAGTTCGTGAAGCCGGACATCTCCACGACCGCGCTCGGGATGGCCGCCTCGATGGGGGCTTTCCTTTTGGCGGCGGGGGCGAAGGGTAAGCGTAACTCATTGCCCAACACGCGCATCCTGATGCATCAGCCGAGCATTGGTGGGTTGGGTGGACAGGCCTCCGATGTGGAGATCCACGCTCGCGAGATGATCCGGACCAAGCAGCGTCTCAACGAGATACTCTCCCAGAACACCGGTCAGGAATACGACAAGATCGAGCGCGACACCGACCGGGACTACATAATGGGACCGGAAGAGGCCGTCGAGTACGGTGTCATAGACACTATAGTCCGGCAGCACTAGGTTCTTGAGGGTGTCGGTTAGCGTCGTAAAGAGGGAGGCCGTAGAAGTATGAGGGACCCATCGGACCAGCTGCAGTGTTCTTTCTGCGGAAAGAGCCAGCGTCAGGTCAGAAAGCTAATAGCTGGCCCCGGAGTGTACATCTGCGACGAGTGCATCGAGCTTTGTAACGAGATCATTGACGAGGAATTCTCCGGCCCCGAAGTCCTTCAAGACAACGACCTCCCGAAGCCCCGTGAGATCAACCGAAACCTCAACGAGTACGTTATAGGCCAGGAGGACGCGAAGAAAGTCCTCGCCGTCGCCGTCTATAACCACTACAAACGCATCTCGATGGGACCCGAACCAACCGACGGCACCGAGTTGCAGAAATCAAATATCCTGCTCGTCGGCCCAACCGGTTCCGGCAAGACGCTCATGGCTCAAACGCTAGCCCGCATCCTCAATGTGCCGTTCGCCATCGCGGACGCCACGGCTTTGACTGAGGCTGGTTATGTGGGCGAGGATGTCGAGAACATTCTGCTCAAGCTCATACAGGCGGCGGACTTCGACGTCAAGAAGGCCGAGACCGGCATTATCTACATCGACGAGATCGACAAGATCGCCCGCAAGAGCGACAACCCGTCGATCACTCGCGACGTGTCAGGCGAGGGCGTGCAGCAAGCTCTACTCAAGATCCTCGAAGGAACCGTAGCTAGTGTGCCGCCGCAGGGCGGTCGCAAGCACCCACATCAGGACTTCCTGCAGATAGACACGAAGAACGTGTTGTTTATCTGCGGCGGGGCGTTCGGCGGGTTGGAAGATGTGATCCGGCAGCGCATCGGCAAGCGGAGTATCGGCTTTGGCGGGGACGTGGACAATCGCCTCGAAGAAGAACCAAATTCCCTGCTGCGCCACGCTCAGCCGGAAGACTTGCTCAAGTACGGACTAATCCCCGAGTTTGTCGGTCGTTTGCCGGTCATCTCGACTCTGCGAACGCTGTCCGAGGAAGACCTCATTCGCATCCTGACCGAGCCAAAGAACGCGCTCGTGCGACAGTATCGGCAGTTCTTCCGCTATGACAAGGTGGATCTCAACTTCACCGACGACGCTCTGACAGCGGTTGCGGAACTCGCGCTCGAACGTGGCACCGGCGCTCGTGGGTTGCGGAGCATCCTCGAAACCGCGCTGTTGCCGACAATGTACGAGCTTCCTAGCCGCTCGGACGTGTCCAAGTGTGTGGTCGATGCCGACACCGTCAAGGACGGCGTGCAGCCCGCGCTTACTACAGGCTCTGGAGACGCGAAGTATTCTTACGACGAAGAGACCGCGTAACCAACGCTCCTTGAGCTTGTCGGAGATACCGAAGACCTACGATCCGCACGCGGTGGAGAGCCGCATCTACGAAGAGTGGGAGCGTTCTGGCGCGTTCGAGGCCGACGCTAAATCCGACAAAGAACCTTACTGCATTGTCATACCGCCGCCCAATGTGACTGGTGCGCTGCACATGGGCCACGCGCTCAATGGTTCTATTCAAGATACGTTGATCCGGCGGGCGCGGATGAAAGGTTACGAGGCGTTGTGGCTTGTGGGCGTGGATCACGCCTCCATTGCACTTCAGAACGTCGTGGAGCGCAAGATTCAAAGCGAAGAAGGCTTGACGAAGTGGGATCTCGGTCGCGAAGAGTTCTTGAATCGTTGCCGACAATTCGCCGATGAATCCCGCTCGACGATGCTCGGGCAGCTTCGGCGGCTCGGCGCGTCGGTGGATTGGAATCGTTTGAGGTTCACGATGGACGACCGCTACGTGGACTCCGTCACGACGGCTTTTATCCGGTTGTACGAGGATGGCTTAATCTACAAGGGCGAGCGCATCACAAACTGGTGTCCCCGCGACAGGTCTGCGATCAGCGACCTAGAAGTCAACTACGAAGAAACTCAAGGCAAACTCTACGGTATCCGCTATCCGTTCGTCGATGGCAAAGGACCAGGACCGAACGGCGAAAACTTCGCCCAGGTCTTCTCCACCCGTCCCGAAACAATGCTCGGCGATGTCGCGCTAGTCGTAAACCCAGACGACGAACGATACACCGAAATGGTCGGTCGGCGAGTTCGAGTTCCGTTCGTTGAGCGAGAAGTCGAGATATTCGCCGATGACTACGTGGACCCAGCATTCGGCAATGGCGTACTGAAAGTCACTCCCGCCCATGATCCTAACGACTTCGATATCGCCGCCCGGCTTGGACTGTCGGCGGTAAATATCTTGAATCCGGACGGTACGATCAACGCCAACGGTGCAGGCTTCGAAGGCATGTCCCGCGAGGACGCTCGTAAAGCCGTAGCGCAGGGCTTGGATGACGAAGGATTGCTCGGCGAAGTCAAGGAGCACAACCATCGAGTCGGGCATTGTGATCGTTGTGGAACGGTCATCGAGCCGTGGTTGACGGAGCAGTGGTGGATCTCGATGCGAGAGTTGGCCGGACCCGCTATACAAGCACTCGAAAACGGTGACATTACCGTCTACCCGGATTCGTGGCGGCGTGAGAGCATTCGGTGGTTGGAAAACCTGCACGATTGGAACGTATCCCGGCAGCTTTGGTGGGGACATAGGATACCGATCTG
>JBGTDE010000296.1:0-1648 GCA_041748475.1 Rubrobacteraceae bacterium
CCGCCGGTGCTGTATGGGGACGGTCCTGGATCCTCTTGTCTTCCACTCCAACCTCCTACAGATCTTCTGACATCATCTAGGTCATTCCCGCGCTCGCTGGACTCAGAGCTGAGATAACATTCCCAGCCGTAAGCTGACCGCCTTTTACCGCACTATTCATGAAGCTCGGCGCGGCGGAGATCGCCTCCGCACCCGCCAGATGTACGCTGCCGAACGAACCGCCCATAGCTTCGCCAAAAGACTCAAGTTCTCCGGGAGCCACGATCATGTAGCTCCCCCGAGTCCAATAATCATGCGCCCAAACGTGCTCCAAAACTTGCCTCGGCTCCGGCACGTCGTACAGCGTCCTCAACAGCTCCACCGCTCGACGCTTGCGCTCCTCGGTCGTAAAACCAAGTTCCGCGAGCAAAGGACTTCCAGCGGCGAACGAGACTATGCCTCTGGATTCTTGCGTCGAGCGAGTATCTTGCGCCGCACTGAGATATCCGAGCGGCGTGTCGGTAACGGTGAAGTGGGTGGCGTCGAGCGGGGTGTCGAAGATGAAAGCCATTTTACGGACTACGCCGTAGGTGGAGGTCGAGATCATGCGCCGGAACACCGGCGGCGGCTCGGGCTCGAAACGGATCGTCGGATAACAAGTAAACGGAACCGCGAGCACAACTCGCCTCGCAGTAGCTGATTTCATCCCGGTTTTCGTCATCCACCGCACCTCGGCACCGTCGTCGTTCTGCCGGATCTCCGTGACCGGTGAGGAGTATTCGATGCGGCTTTCCAGCTCTCGGGAGAGTGCTTGCGCTACGCTACCCGCGCCGCCACGTACCCGGTATTCGTTGCCCTTGCCGGGACCGCCACGGGTTGAGATCTTGATCGCGTAAGAGTACATCGACATCTTTTCCGGCGGCACGGTCGAACCGCAGGACGAGATAAGCGTCTCTACTATGTGAATCCCTCGCTTGCTCATACCTGCTTCCTGCAACCACCGCTCGACGCTCACGTCATCGGATGGGGTGTCTCGCCAGTAAGTCTCCGGGTCCACGTCCGTGGCGATCTCGACCAGAGTATTCTCGAAGTTCTTATAGATTTTTGCGTCGTTTTCCGAGAATGGCATCTCGCTCGAAATTTCGCCGTCAATGTACCAGCGGGCGTTCTCCTTGCGGCGTTCGTAGGGGTAGATCTCAACCCCAAGTTCCTCGATGAGACCGCGGATCTCGGCGTGCGCCTCATCTACCCACTCGCCACCTAAATCCACCGTGACACCCCCAGCTTCCGTCACCCAAGTCCTGCCTCCGGGACGGTTGCGGGATTCCAGAACCCGCACTTCGAGACTTGCGTTCATCAGGTCGCGGGCAGCTGTTAGGCCCGAGAGGCCCGCGCCGACCACGATAACGTCGGGGGTCCCGTTCCCCGACATCCTTAGCTCCGGTATCCCAGTTCTTTTTCCAACTCCGTGATGGCGTCGCTCGTGATCTCGGCTATCTTGGAGAGCATATCGGCATCCGAAATCAATGACGGCGAGAACTGTATGACCGGCTCATCCTTGTCGTCGCACCGGCATATGAGCCCGTTCTCCAGCAGCCTCCGCGACAGTACGCCTCGGAAGTATTGCTGGTATTCGTCCTCGGTGAGCGGTGTGCCGTTTGCTCGTTCC
>JBGTDE010000297.1:0-8484 GCA_041748475.1 Rubrobacteraceae bacterium
GGTTTTGCGTGGGCTCTGTAACGACAGAGACCGGGTCCGCGAAAGCGGCCCGGCCTACGAAACGTTCGGTGTCTGGCTCCAGTATCACTTCGACTGGATGTCCGGCGGCGGAGATTTGGTCTGAGATCTCCGGTATTTTCAAGGCTCTGCGGGAAGCGCCCGCCGAGATCAGGATCACAGCTGTGCCTCCCTACTGTTTGTTGCTGTTTAGGCGGCACCCGCACTCTCGTCGGTCACGCTTTCGTCCTCGACGGTCTCTGCCGAAGCCGTCTCTTCGGCGGTGCTGTCCTCGGTGGGAGCACCGCTGTCCACGTCGTCGGAGTCTTTTGGAGCGGCGACGCCGCTGGCGGGATCCACGAAATCGTCGCCACCGTCGCCTGCGGCTATCTCCTCATCCTTCATCACGTCTTCGCGGAAGGTGACCTCCAGCTTGTCCTCGCGCAACTCCTCGATAGCAATGCTAAGCGGGTGCTGCGAGCGGGTGTGGACCTGCGGACCCGGAATGCCCAAGGAATCGTTCAATCCCAGAGTCGCGGTGTATTCGTTGATCTGACGTGCGCGACGGGCTCCGGCCAATACCAGACCGTAGCGCGAGTCGACTTTCTCCAGTAGTTGATCCACTTTGAGTTCATTCAGCATTTTACTCTCCTTGCTCGATAATATCGTTGAGTATACCGAGGATATCCTCGCGGGCTTGATCCCGGTCCCCGTTTACTATCTCATGGTCGAATTCCCTCAAAGCCGCGACCTCTGTCACGGCGGTGCTCATCCGGGTCTCGACGGCCTCGGATGTCTCCGTCGCCCGACCCTGCAACCGCTTGCGCGTCTCCTCCAAAGACGGTGCGCGGACGAAGATCATGGTCGCATCTGGACGTCGCTCGCGAACCTTTCGGGCTCCCTGCAACTCTATCTCCAATATAACCGATAGGCCACTGTCCAGAAGCTCCTCTACACGATGCTCCGGCGTCCCGTACAAGTTGCCGGAATACTCCGCGTATTCAAGGAAGAAGCCGGAGGAGATCCACTCTTCGAACTTCTCCCGCGTCAGAAAGATGTAGTCCTGGCCGTTGACTTCGCCCGGACGCGACCCGCGAGTTGTAGCCGAGACGGAATAAGCGAGCTTCGGGATGTCATGTAGCGCGGCTTTGATCAGGGTCGATTTCCCCGCGCCCGAAGGCCCGGAAACAACGATCAGTCGTCCTCGCAACCGAGAACTCCTATCAGCCGGTCGCGCTGACCGTAAGTTAAGCCTACGAGTGTCTTTGAGCGGCTAACGCTGGCGGCTCGCATGATCCGGGTAACCTTGATACGACCCATACCCCGCATAGCAAGCAACATCTCCTCGACTTTGGCCCCTTTTTGCTCCTCGGTTGGGTCCATCAAGAGATCGTAGATGTCCAAGTCGCCACTCTTCAAGGCACGCTTGGTAGAGGCCCGAGCAAAACGCACCCGGTTCGCCTCGCCGAGCGCACTACGACGCTCTTGCGATGTCCTCTCTGGAGCCCTCCGTAACATCAATGCCGGATTCTATCACTACTCACGCCTACTTTATAGCTCCCCGCAACTCCCGCGCCGACAAACCTGAATCCCGCAAGAAAGCGGCGAACTCATCTAGCATATCCACTGGCTCCCGGACGAAGCTAGACGAGCCAATTTGAACCGCCGTAGCTCCCGCGAGCATGAACTCGGCCACGTCCGTTCCACGAGACACGCCGCCACACCCGATCACCGGTATTCCTACTTCCCGTGACACGTCATTCACAGCTCGCAACGCTATCGGCTTGATAGCCGGTCCAGATAGTCCACCTTTCACCAAAATCCGACGCTCCCGGGCATCAACCGTTAGAGCCGGAACTGTATTAATGAGCGTCAGCGCATCAGCCCCAGCTTCCTCAGCCGCAAGAGAATTCCGCACTACGCCCTCGTTGGTCAACTTGACAAAGAGCGGCTTGCTACCCAATGATCTCCGGCTCGCACCGACCACCTCAGCGACGCTCTCCGGCCCTGCGCAGAACGACAATCCACCGTGTTCGACGTTCGGACACGACAGGTTGATCTCCACCGCCGCGACCTGCGCCACAGTCGCCATCCGCTCACACAACGCCGCAAACTCCGCAACTGTATCCCCCGCAACGGACACCACAAACGGAACCCCAACTTCATACTCACCAACCTGTTCCAAAAACCCCTCCACACCAGGATTCTGCAGACCGATGGAGTTGACCATGCCGGAGGGAGTCTCGGCCACCCGAGGCGGTGCATTGCCAGGTCGGGCGACCGGAGTGACAGTCTTGGGTATCACAGCCCCAAACACCGAGGCATTCGCAACCAGCACGTCCATCGAAGCCGTACCAGCAGCGTTCATCAACGGCGTTTGAAACGTAAGGCCGCAAAGCTCGACGGCCAGTAGATTTGCTCTTTTCACCACGCCAACTCCGCCGCTTCGAAGATCGGCCCCTCCACGCACGCCCGGACAAATTCAGTTCCATCAGACTTGCGCACCGGGACGGCGCATCCGAAACAACTCCCGTTTGCGCAGGCCATCCGCTCGCGCACCGCAAGTTGCGCCGATACGATACCAGCAGCCGCAGTCTTCGCGGCAAACAGAGTCTCGGGCTCACCGCTCACGTACAGAGTTTCGTAGCGGGAGAGATCTCCAACCTCCAAAACAAGGTCACGAGCATCGTCCGGCCCGCTCCCTGTTTCGACAAGGATCGCCTGCGGAAATTTTTCCAGCAAGAACTCCCTGTAGTCGTTAGATGAGTCCCTCGACACTTCCAGGTAGATGTCATATGAGATTCCGTGCGATTCTAGGGATCGCGACAGGAGACGTAGCGGAGATACCCACACTCCCCCTCCGATCAACGCGACGGGGCCGTTTGTAGCGGAACTGAAACCTTTTCCGATGGGATCCGAGATTTTCAGTTTCGGCGCGTTCGAGAGGATGGCTGTGCCGCGCCCTCGTACCACGATGAGCAGGTCGATCACACCTTCTTCGTAATCGTGGGCGAAGAATGGTCGGGACAGGAAAGGGTCCAGGCAGTCTCCTTCCTCCCGGACCATCACGAATTGTCCAGGTTCCGGTGGTTCTCCCGGCCATCGGCAGCGGAGATGGACATGGCCGCCGTGGCGTTGGCGGTCGATCACCTCGGCGGAGTGGAGCTTCACGGACTGGAAGCGTAGAGGCTCTGGAGCGCGTTCACGCCGCCGGTGTTGCCCCGAATCCTTGACTCGATGCCCTGTACAGCAGCCGCAGCAGCGGCGAGCGTCGTGATGCACGGCACCCCATGCAATAGCGCCTTGCGGCGGATCAAATATCCATCCGTGCGAGCCCCACGACCCCACGGAGTATTGAGGATCAAATCCACCCCACCCTCTTCGATCAGCGACAACACATCCTCATCTAGCTCCCCGATCTTCGGCACCACAGCGACCGCGAGGCCGTTGTTCTTTAAAACTTCCGCTGTCCCCTCGCTAGCGGCCAACTCGAAACCGAGATCCGCGAACGCTCGCGCTATGAGGACCACCGCCCGTTTCTCTCGATTCGACACGGAGATGTACACCCTCCCTGCGTCGGGCAGCGTCTGACCAGCGGCGGTCAACGCCCGAGCGAAAGCCCCGCCGAAACTGCGATCTACACCCATCGCCTCGCCCGTGGAACGCATCTCCGGGCCGAGCAGAGGATCCACGTCAGCGAAGCGGTCGAACGGAAATACCGGTGCCTTGACCGAGAAATGTCCCGAGGGCGCGCGACCGGGTCTAATATCGCGCAGCTTCTCGCCCATCAGCACGCGGGTTGCAAGCTTCGCCAGCGGCACGCCTGTAGCCTTGGAGACAAACGGAACCGTGCGCGAAGCTCGCGGGTTACATTCGATCACCATGACCGTATCCCCCCGCACCACGAACTGGACGTTCATCAGCCCTCGCACTCCCACCCCGATAGCCAAGCGGCGCGTGTACTCCTCTATCCGCTCCAGCAAAGCCCTGTGGATCGTGATCGGAGGCAGCACGCAAGACGAGTCACCGGAATGAACCCCAGCCTCTTCCACATGCTCCATGATCCCCCCGATGTAAACATCCTGTCCATCGCACACCGCATCAACGTCTATCTCAATGTAATCCTCCATAAACTTGTCAATCAGGGTCGGATGACTGGGACTCGTATCAGCATTTGATCTAAGGTAAAGGTCCAGGTCGCTCTCGTTGTAGACGATTTCCATGCGCCGTCCACCGAGGACGTAGGATGGTCGTACAACAACCGGAAACCCCAGTGACCGAGCGGTTTCGCGGGCTTCTTCCGGGTTTATGGCGGTGCCGAAGCTTGGATGCGGAATGCCCAGTTCGGTGAGGAGCCGCCCGAACCGGGAGCGATCTTCCGCCAAGTCTATGGCGTCCGGGGAAGTTCCGAGTATGTTTACGCCAGAAGCCTGAAGCTCACTCGCAAGTTTAAGGGGACTCTGGCCGCCGAATTGAAGGATCACACCTTCAGCTTTTTCGCGATGGAGGACTTCCAAGACGTGTTCGGCGGAGAGTGGCTCGAAGTACAGCCGGGTCGAGGTGTCGTAGTCAGTGGAGACTGTTTCGGGGTTGGAGTTGACCATCACAGCATCGTAGCCGGATTCGGTCAGGGCATAGCTAGCGTGAACGCAGGCATAGTCGAATTCGATCCCTTGTCCGATGCGATTTGGGCCGCTGCCGAGTACGACTACGGACCGATTGTCGCCACGCTCGACTTCGTCTTCGGTCTCGTAGGTCGAGTAGTAGTAGGGGGTCTGGGCTGGGAATTCTCCAGCGCAAGTGTCGACGGATTTGAAGGTAGGGCGGATTCCGAGAGCTTGTCGAACGCCCCGGATCACCTCGGTAGAGCGTCCGGTTGCCTGGCCGATGGCTTCGTCAGAGAGGCCCATCTTCTTGGCTTCGTTCAACTCTTCGTGATCGAAGTCAGCGGAGAGCGAGTCCTCGGCGGCTACGATGCGAGCCATAGACGCTAAGAAGAATGGGTCGATTTTGGTGCGGTCGTGGATCTCGGGTATATCCATGCCAGCTCGCAGGGCGTCGAAGACCGCGAAGATCCGGTACGGATTCGGCTCGTCAAGGATCGGGAGTACGTCCGCCATATCGAGTTCCAACGAGGATAGGGCTTTTAGCAGACTTTCGGTAAAGGTCCGGCCTATCGCCATAACTTCGCCCACCGAGTGCATACGGGTGGTGAGTCTCGGGGTCGCGGCGGGGAACTTCTCGAAAGCGAAGCGGGGTATTTTCGTGACTATGTAGTCCAGGGCGGGCTCGAAGGAAGCTGGCGTCGCTTGAGTGATGTCGTTTGAGATCTCATCGAGCGCGTACCCTATGGCGAGCTTAGCCGCGATCTTGGCTATAGGAAATCCAGTCGCCTTACTCGCCAACGCGCTAGACCGGCTCACCCTGGGATTCATCTCAATCACATAAAAATCATCGCTCCCCGGGTCTACGGCGAACTGAATGTTGGATCCTCCAGTCTGGACCCCTATCTCTCGTATTATGCGTAAAGAAGCGGAGCGAAGGGTCTGGTACTGGCGGTCGGAGAGGGTTTGGGCTGGGGCGACGGTTATTGAGTCTCCGGTGTGGACGCCCATTGGGTCGATGTTTTCGATAGAGCAGATCACGACGACGTTGTCGTCCAGGTCGCGCATGACTTCGAGCTCGAATTCCTTCCAACCGGCGACGCTCTTCTCCACGAGAACACTACCGACCGGACTCGCATCGAGACCTTCGATAACTGACGTACGTAGGCCCGCGTGGTCATCAGCCACTGCACCACCCTTACCACCCAGGGTGAAGCTTGGTCGGATAATGAGCGGGAATCCAATGCGGTCGGCGAGTTCCTCGGCCTCGTCGGGGTGCTTTACGGTACGGCTCTCGGGGGTCTTCATGCCAATGCGGTTCATAGCGTCGGAGAAGAGCTGGCGGTCTTCCGCCTTATTGATCGATTCGACCGACGCTCCGAGGAGTTCCACGTCGTATTCATCCAGAGTTCCCGACTCGTGGAGTTCTATGGCCAGGTTCAGAGCCGTCTGACCGCCTAGAGTTGGGAGGACTGCTTCCGGGCGTTCGCGGCGGATAATCTCTGTCACCGTTTCGACGGTGAGGGGTTCGATGTAGGTCGCGTCGGCAACTTCGGGGTCGGTCATGATCGTTGCGGGATTCGAGTTGACGAGGACGACGCGATATCCCTCTTCGCGTAGAGCCCGGCAAGCCTGGGTGCCAGAGTAGTCGAACTCCGCAGCCTGGCCGATGACGATCGGGCCGGATCCGATAATTAAGATGGTCGAAATGTCGTTTCTACGAGGCAATTCTAGACCGTCGCTTTCTCGGAGATGGCTTCCACGAACTCGTCGAACAGATATCCTGAATCGCGGGGTC
This sequence comes from Rubrobacteraceae bacterium, assembly GCA_041748475.1. GTDB lineage: Bacteria > Actinomycetota > Rubrobacteria > Rubrobacterales > Rubrobacteraceae > JACDDK01. The sequence goes on from JBGTDE010000297.1 coordinate 6,400, forward strand.
CGGGGCTGGATTCCGGGTGGTACTGCACGCTCCAGGCTCTTTTCTCATCGCTGTGCAAGCCTTCGACCGTGCCGTCGTAGAGGTTTCGGTGAGTCATGCGAATGCCGTTGGGAAGGTCTTCCTCCCGCACGGCGAAACCGTGGTTCTGACTCGTGATCTCGATCTTCCCAGATTCCAGGTTTCTTACTGGATGGTTTGCCCCATGATGGCCGAACGGCATCTTGTAGGTCTCGCATCCGAGAGCCAACCCGAGCAACTGATGTCCCAGGCAGATCCCGAACGTCGGAACTTCCCCCAGAACACTGCGCAAAGTCTCAACCGCGCTCTCTAGAGCCGCTGGGTCGCCAGGACCATTTGATAGGAAAAGTCCGTCTGGGTTTTCAGCGAGAATGTCTTCCGCGCTCGTAGAGCCGGGCATCGCGAGCACCGACGCGCCACGACTGCGTAGCTCGCGGTAAATGCTGCTCTTTACCCCGTAGTCCAGCGCGGCGACCCGACACGTCTCCTCACCATAGGCCGGAAGAAGGGTCGGCTCCGTGAGTTGGCTGCTGGTGGAGGCCAGATCGAGTCCGACCATAGACGGGTGAGCCGTTGCTTTTTGCTTTAAGGACAAAGTGTCGGAGTCTAGGGTCGATATCACACCTCGCATCGCTCCCCTGTCCCTAAGATGGCGGGTCAGTGCTCGCGTATCCAATCCTTCGACACCTATTACGCCGTGCTCTTCCAAGAGTGCCGCGAGGGATTTGTCGGCGGCCCAGTTGCTGTGATGCGGGGTGTATTCGCGGACGAGGACGGCGGCGGCTTGAATGCCCATGGACTCCTCATCGCCTGGGATGATGCCATAGTTACCGATCAAAGGGTAGGTGAAAAGTAGGATCTGGCCCTTGTACGACGGGTCCGTGATCGTCTCTTGATAACCGACCATGCTGGTCGTGAAGACAACCTCTCCGGCTACTTCGCCCGTTCCGGCGAACGTCCAGCCGCGGAAAGTCGCCCCGTCTTCGAGAACTATCGCCGCCCGCTCGCGGCCCTGCCTAAGCCCGTGATCCAAACCCCGCTCCAATCCCATCGTGTATTAACTCTCCTCCTACAAACGTACCGACAACCTTGCTCTTGAACGTCCGGCCCATGAACGGCGAATTGTACGACCGACTAACCATCGCGTCCTTCTCGACCGTCCATTCCCCGCCGAGATCCACCAGTGCCAGATCCGCCACGCTTCCCAACGCCAGACTTCCACCTTCACCGACCCAAGCTCCCGGAGCACAAGACATCGTCTCGACCAGACGTGCAAAGGACAACTCTCCGTTTAGGACCAAATCCGTGTATAGGGCGGAGAAAGCCGTCTCGTGGCCGAGGAAACCCGGAGCGGCTTGTTCGAGAGGGAGTTCCTTCTCGTGGGAAGCGTGAGGCGCGTGGTCGGTCGCCACGAAATCCAGAGTTCCGTCGCGAAGAGCCTCTCCCACGCCTCGGCGGTCGTCGTCGGGACGAAGTGGCGGGTTGACCCGATACATGCCGTCCAAGGTCGAGATCAGGTCGTCCGTCAGCGTTAGATGGTGTGGTGTCGTGTCACCGGTAACGTCGGCCCGATCTTTGAAAAACGCTACGAGCGCTGCGGATAGTCCGGTGGAGACGTGGGTTATGTGGACTTTTGCTCCGGTTTCGGCGGCGAGCACTAGAGCCGTCGCGGTCGCGGCATCCTCTGCACTGGCCGGAGAACCGGGGATTCCAGCGAGTGCCGCCGCGACGCCTTCGTGTACCACGCCTGTCGCCAGCGTGTGGTCCTCGCAGTGCAGGATGATGGGCAGACCGGCGGATTTCGCGTACATCATGCCACTCCGCAAGACGCCCGCCGAAGCCGTCCCTAGCCCATCGTCAGAGACACAGAACGCTCCCGCTTCCTTTAGCAGTCGCATTTCGGTAAGGCTTTCGCCCATCAGCCCAACGTGCAGGGCAGCCGAGATCCGGGTTCGTACCCGCGACTCCTCGGTGATGCGCTTGGCAAGGCCACTCACGATGATGGGACGGTCGACAATGGGATCAGTGTTCGGCATCATTACGACGCTAGTAAATCCTCCAGCAGCA
>JBGTDE010000298.1:0-2009 GCA_041748475.1 Rubrobacteraceae bacterium
GCCAAAGTCACAATTCCTGCGCCGTGTGGCAATCGCAGCGTCCGCCGATACGTCCCGTCGACAAATTCTTCTAAACTAGGCACCGCTCGCGCTGCGAGGAATCCGAACAGCGCATCGGCCGCAAATGGTTCTCTGTACGGTAGGCGCAGGGAGATCTCACCGGGCGTTGTCTCCATGCTCTTTCCTCGGGCTTTACGAAGCTCTCTTGGCGTGGTGGCGAAGACCTCTCGGACGGTCTCGTTGAACTGCCGAATGCTTGAGAAACCGGCCGCGAAGGCGATTTCGGAGATGGGTAGCTTTGTAGTCTCTATGAGTAGTCGGGCAGTGTGCGCACGTCGCGCACGAGCGAGGGCCAACGGACCCGCGCCGACTTCGGTGACGAGTAGCCGGTTTAGATGGCGTTCAGTGTAGGCTAGTTTGTGGGCGAGTCCGGCGACTCCTTCGCGGTCTATCATTCCGTCGGAGATCAGACGCATAGCCCGCCCCACTACGTCGGCGCGAGAATCCCACTCCGGAGAACCGGGCACCGCGTCCGGGCGACACCGCTTGCACGCCCGAAAACCGTTGGCTTGTGCCGCCGCCGCCGTCCGATAAAAACGAGCGTTGGCCTTCTTTGGTGTGATCGCCGGACAACTCGGGCGACAGTAGATCCCTGTGGACGTAACCCCAACAAAGAACCACCCGTCGAACCGCGAGTCGCGACTCCGTACCGCCCGATAACAACTGTCGAAATCTCTGTTCATGGTTGAATTATCCCACCAGATCGGATCTTTACTGGCGGAAATCAGACTTTTGGATGAGACACTTCAGAGGAAATTTCTGAGTACGATTATGGCAAGTACGCCAGTGACCATAGCGGCTGGCAGGCTGCCGGTTCGGGAAGCGATGATCACGACGGCGACAGCGGCGAGGGCTCCAGCGAGACCGTTGGTCAGGATAGCCGGGGCTACCAGGGAAACCAGGATCGCACCGGGCAATTGCTCAAGCCACGCTTCGGCCCGCTCAGAGAGATCCAACCGATTCGCGAGCCAGAGTCCTCCGGCGCGAGTAGCATAGGTAGCGACGGCCATCAGCACAATAACGAAGAGAGTCAGGGGATCAAGCACCACGACGAGCCACCCCAGCAAAACTACCAGCCAAGCCACCTAGCAAGATGTACCATTGTCCGGGCAACCACTGGTAGGCTACAAGCGCGACCACCGCGGCTACCGTCCAGGGTAGAAGATCCGAGCGTCCTTTCCACATCCCGGCGATGAGAGCTAGGAAGACGGCGGTAAAAGCAAAGTCCAGTCCCCAACGCGCTGGATCTTCGAGAGCACCACCAAACAATCCGCCGAGAAACGTCGAGATCGTCCAGGAAGTGAACATCACAAGTCCACCACCGAGCAGAAAAGCTGCGTCGCGGCGGCCTTTCGTGAACTCCGACATTGTGAGAGCCCAGTTCTCATCCGCCATAAAGAAGACGCTTAGAAAGCCCTTCGAGCGGGACAGCTTCGAGAAGTACGGTGAGAGGGCCGCGCCCATCAAGAGATGCCGCAGCCCGATGACGAGCGTGGCGAGGACTATGGCCGCGACCGGCAGCGGAGAATCCCAGATGCCAACCACCACAAACTGAGCCGCCCCCGAGAAGACCAACGCGCTCATCAAAGTAGCTTCCACGGAACTCAGGCCCGCTTGCCCAGCCAGCGTACCGAACACTAGCCCGATAGCGAAGCCGCTGATACCAATGGGGATAGTTTTCCGGGCTCCGGCCAGAGCACCCGCGAGGGTGACCGTCACACCGTTTGATGGCGTTTCGTACACGGGGTTATCCGGCGTTTATTGAAATGTGGTTGGGCTGAGACGCGCACCGGTCGAGCCATGCCCGCACCGCCGGGAACGGTGCGAGATCAAAGCCCCCTCATGGGCCACGTGCGTATAGGCGTACAGAGCGGTATCCGCGATGCTGTAACCATCACCCACAAAGAATTCGCGACCATCAAGATGCCGCTCCATCACACCGAGCGCGG
>JBGTDE010000299.1:0-4881 GCA_041748475.1 Rubrobacteraceae bacterium
GATCAAGTGCGTGTCGTAGTAACTTTCGAGACCGTCCGCTGTGGGCTTTCGGATATCCTCGCCCGCCGTAGCCAAGATTCGTCCCAACGACCGCCGCCGCCTACGGAATCCGAAGCTTCGCCATCCCAGGAAACCACCGCCAATGGACAATCCCGTCAGGATCGGGATCAAAGCCGCGCCGAATGGACCCGCCCAGATTCCACCGAAAATAGAGAGGGATGCGGGGGCGGAGATCAAGACTGCCGCCGCTGTCACGCAGAAGACCACGGAGCCTAGCATCGTAGCCTTTCGGACATCTTCACCGGCTAGCGCGTAGAGCAGGCCGAGCTCGTGCCAGACAGCGTCTGTCTCGCGGGCGGCGGATGTGGGGGAGTCGCGCACATGCTAGATTCTACCTGCAGTGAACCCCTCGAATAGACACCAAGCCGCCAGCCGCGTCACCGACGTACTGAACCCCTTCGTCGTCTTTACTCTGCTCTTCGCCGCTATAGCGTTCACGCAGACGAGCGTGGCCGATGCGGTTCGCTACCTGGTGGTGCAGCTATCCGCCGCAGGTTTCGTAGCCGGTTACGTACTGTTGTTGCGACGAAGCTCGCGGGTGTCGGGGTTCTGGATCTCGAACCGCGCCGAACGCCTCATCCCAGCCGCCGTACTCCTTTTTGCTTTTGCCGGACTACTATTAGCCCTATACGTGCTAGGCGCACCCGAAGACCTCTTCGACACGACACTCTCGATGGGACTCGCCGCCGCGACCGTCGCAGCAATCACGCTTCTCTGGAAAGCCAGCGCCCACTGCGCCGTCGCCGGACACGCCGCCCTCGCCGGACCATTGTTGCTTGGTCCCGCCGGTCTCGTCTTCAGCCTCATGCTGCCTGTGATCCTCTGGTCTCGCGTAACTCTCAAGGCTCACACGCTCGCCCAGGCAATCGTGGGATCGGTGGTCGGGTTGGCGTTCGCGGGTGTTTTTCTGGCATAAGAAAAGCCCGCCGAAGCGGGCTGATATTGAGTGACCCCACCGGGGTTCGAACCCGGGTTTTCGCCGTGAGAGGGCAATGTCCTAGGCCACTAGACGATGGGGCCTTCGAGCGAAGAGAGTGTAAACGATGAGATCCGAGCCGTCAATCTTACAGACGGCTCTTCTACTCGGGCTCGTGGAGATCATTCCTCGGCGAGGCGACATCGACTTCGAGCAGTTTTTCCTGGGCGGCCAGAGGAGGTCTCGGTGTGTAGTTGGTGATGAGCAATTCGGTGACGTTTCGGTTCTTAGAGTTTAAGTTTATCTCTCTTCTGTTGTCGATGGCAAAGAGATGGTAGCCCTCGAAAAGATCTCGCACCAGGTTTGTGTCGCTGTTGCTGACCGCCCAACGTACTCCTCTCGAATCCAATTCCCGGCAAAGAGCCGCCAGCCTGAAGTGATCGCTCACCTTAAATTGGTCTTTCGTATATCGGTTGAAGTCTGAGTAACCACCGAGTTTGTAGTATGGGGGATCCAGATAAACAAAGTCCCTGTCGGTTATGTCTTGCAGGCAAAGCTCGAAGTCACCCTGACGCAATTCTACAGACCCTAAAGCTTCCGATACGGCCTGTAAGTTAACGGGATCGTAGTACCTGCGGTCGTATTGACCGTAAGGAACATTGAACTGTCCCTGCCGGTTTACTCGAAATAATCCACGAAAGCACGTTTTGTTGAGGTAGATCAAATGCGCCGCACGCTGGGCGAGAGGAAGAGTTTGCGGCAGTATCCCACGGACTCTCAGATACTCCTCTTTCGTGTTCTTTAAGTTTTCGAGCACACCAACTACCTGTGCGGGCTCTTCCCGAATCGCTTTGTAAGTGTCTATGAGCCATTCGTTAGCGTCCCCCACAACGCCTGTTTGGGGCTGCAAAGTGAACAGAATACTTCCGCCACCCACAAACGGCTCGAAGTAACGCTCAAAGTCCGAGGGAAAGAAATCTACCAGGCGCTTCGCTATACTCTGCTTGCCACCCGCCCACTTTAGAATTGGACTGAGAGTAACTCTAATCATGCTGATTCATGATACTCATATTCTGTAGACTTTCAAGTAGCATATCTCGTATTGTTCGGTGATGGTTACGAGAGAGCAAGAGTGCCGGGTGTTTGGAGAAATGGTTCGTTTCTATCGGGGACGTACAGGACGCTCGCAAGAAGAGTTGGCGGACAGGGCGGGGATCCACCGTACCTACATTGGTGGGATCGAGCGCGGCGAGCGGAATCCCACGTTGACGATGATCCACCGTTTGGCGCGAGCTTTGGATGTTCCTCCTTCTCGGTTGTTCGAGACTCCTGCGAAATCCGCTGTTCGGGAGTCAAGTTGAATATTAACGAAAAGTGGCGAAGCCTGGGGTGGCGGCATCCTCTATGGGATTATGTGAGATTTTATTCGGTGGTTCAGGGCCAGCGCAAAGAGCTTCAGGAAAGATGGCGAGAGAAGCTGCGGAACAACACGATGGAGATCGACCCGTCTCGTAGTCTTCCAATCTCTGCGGAGCACGCGGAATTGTTCTTCGATTACCTAGAACGTCGCAATGAGGATTTGAGAGCGACTATGGACGTACTGAGGCTCGAAGAAGAAGCGCTAGCGTATTGCGATTCTGTAGGAGCGGAAGTTACCAAGACAAGAACGAAGAGTCAGGATCATCATCAGTCTTCTGCGGCCATGGTGGCTGCGGTCTCCTATATCGCGGGAGAATACTGCCTGGCTCGTGGAGTGACTTTCAACAAGTCGCCGCAGCGGAGATGTGTCTGGCTAGTTAACAATGAACTGCACGTTACGGCTCGGAACCTCGACGGTGCGATTCCCTCATTGGACTCTCCTCAGATGGTGTGGGAGATCAAAGAATATTGGGGTAAGACCAAAGGCGGCAGCAAGATGAGCGATGCTGTGTACGAGTGCGCCCTGGTCGGTAGAGAGTTACGGGAGTTTGAAGAGAGATCCGGCGCAGAGCCTGTCTCGCACGTCGTATTTCTCGACGGAAAGACGCAATGGTCTCATCGTCAGTCGGACTTGAGACGTTTTATAGACCTTTTCCATCAGGGTCTTGTAGATCACCTTATAGTCGGTCGTGAGGTCGAGACAGAGTGGGAAGAACTTCTACGCTCTTCTATTGGCTAACCAGATAGATTCCTATTCTGTGGAAAGTCTCTTCATCTCCTGAACCGCTCTCTCCGAGCGCAGCAGAGTGCGCCCACGACCGAGCAGCACGAGCGTTTCGAAGAGGCCCGCGCTGACCGTGCGACCGGTCGTGGCGAAGCGCAGCGGGTGTATGAGGTGCTTGGCTCCCTTCTCTTTCTCCGCCGATAGACCCCGGATACTCTCTTCCACCGCTGACTCAGTCCACTCCGGGAGAGCTTCGAGGCGTGAGATCAGCTCTGGAAAGTTCTCCTGAACGAATTCCTTGCCAAACTGTTTCTCGAATTCCTCCGGGTCGTACTCCAACTCGTCGCCGTAGAAGTATCCGACGGAATCTGGAATGTCGGTGGTGCGGCTGACACGCTCTTTTAGGAGATCCATTATCCGTACAAGGCGCGGTGCGTCGTCCAGCAGCTCTTGCTCACTTACAACGTCCGATTCTATGAGCATGGGCGTGGCGAGTTTCGCCAGTTCTTCGGGGGATCTACGGCGCAGATAGAGGCCGTTTATGGAGGTAAGTTTCTTCTCGTCGAAGACCGCCGGGTTGCCGCTGACTTTCTCTATACGGAAGCGTTCGGCTAGTTCGAGTGGGGTGAATATCTCCTCGTCCGGCGCGTAGCCCGCACCTAGCAGGGCAAGGTAGTTGAACAACGCTTCCGGCAAGATTCCCTGATCGGCGAATTCCTCGACGCTCGCCGCGCCGTGACGCTTGGAGAGTTTCTTCTTGTCCGAGCCGAGAACTTGCGGGACGTGGGCGAAGGCCGGAAGTGGATAATCCAAGGCTTGGTGGATCAGGATCTGGCGGGGCGTGTTGGAGAGATGGTCGTCGCCCCGGATGACGTGGCTCATCTCCATCGCCGCGTCGTCGTAGGCCGCCGCGAAGTTGTATGTAGGTGTGTCGGTGGACTTCATTATGACGAAGTCCTCGATGTTAACGTTCTCGAATGTGACGGGACCCCGGATCAGGTCTTCCACAACCGTCTGACCCTCGCGGGGTGTCTTGAATCGCACGGTGTACGGCTCCCCGGCTTCTATCCGTTTTTTGGCCTCGTTCGGGTCCATGTCCCGGTATTCGCCGCCGGTGTAGATAGGGGGACGACCTTCGGCTCGGGCCGCGTCGCGCAGAGCGGCTAGTTCCTCGGCAGTGGCGAAGTCGTGGTAGGCGGAGCCTTTATCGAGAAGTTTCTTCGCGGCTTCGCGGTACAGATCGAAGCGTTCCGTCTGACGGTAAGGGCCGTGGTCGCCAACAGCTTCCGGTCCTTCGTCCCAGTCCAGCCCGATCCAGCGCAGAGATCTCTTTAGCTGCTCGACTGATTCCTCGGTCGAGCGGGCGAGGTCGGTGTCTTCTATGCGTAGTACGAAAACGCCGCCCGTCTTTCGGGCGTAGAGCCAGTTGAACAACGCGGTTCGGACACCGCCGACGTGAAGCATTCCTGTGGGACTCGGTGCGTATCGCACTCTTATTTGGGATTCATTCATGGGATAAACCTAGCACAGATGGAAAGGGTGGAAAAGAAGCGGCCCGGAAGTCCGTTAGGAGTCTGCGCCACGGGTGACGTCTTGGGCCGTGATCCAACCCTCCAACAACGCCTTGCGGGTGGCCTCTCCCCTGGAACTTACTTTGATCTTTGGATACAGGTTCGCCAGATGTCGCTTGACGGTCGACTCCGACAGGTTGAGCGCGACCGAAATCTGCCGATTGGATAGCCCTCGGGCGGCGAGCAAAAGC
>JBGTDE010000300.1:0-9172 GCA_041748475.1 Rubrobacteraceae bacterium
GGACTCTGGAACACTGCCGGAGCTTTCACGTTCGGAGTCGCCAATGGGTATGTCAAGGTCCCGCTGACGGGTTTCGCTGGACCTTGATGGACTCGTGTCGTAGTTGCCTTCTCTCGGTGGGGTGCTCTGCATTGAATCTTCCTGTGAGTCTTCCCGACGTTCGCCGTACTCTAGGTCGACGGCTCCTACGGGTGGTTCGTAGGTTCGTTCTTCATTGTCGTCGTAGTTGCTGTAGCCGCTTCGGTCGCTCCAGGAGTCGGGGCGTTGGAGCCCGAAGTGTCTGTGAACTTCTGCTTCGTGGTCCGGGGTTATGTCGGTGTCGTTTTTGAAGGTTGGGGCGTTTTCGATGGTCTCTTTGTCGGACGCTATTTCGATGAGTTCCCGCTTGTCGTTCACTCGGGCTATCTCCATCGGGACCAGGGTTGACTTTGTACCCAGAAGACCCTGTTTGATGCCGATGTACTCCGGTTGGTCGTCGTCGTCCACGAAGAGATCGTTGACCTTGCCGATCTTCTCGTAGTGTTGATCGTAGACCGTGTAGTCTTTGTATGAATCTTCGAGGTTCTGGGAGGAACTCCCGCGCTCTTCGGTACTCATTTAAGCCTCCTGCCGCAACCTTTTATCACTGCGGCGTGTTTACCCCGGCTACCGATGGTCGAAACAGCTTAGATCTCAGCGGCGTCCGAAAGGATCTCATCGGCGTGCGTCTCCGGCGAGACTTCGGGATAGACCTTCGAGATCCTGCCGTCCGAGTCGAGCAGGAAGGTGGTGCGGTTCGCATAGCCTTTCTCACTCAGCACCCCAAGAGCGTCGGCGGCCCGACCATCCTCGTCGGTGAGCAGCGGAAAGTTGAGGCTGTGCTTCTCCCGGAACTCCCGGTGCGACTGCGGCGAGTCCAGCGAGACACCGTAGACTACGATGCCCGCCGCCGCGTAATCATCCATCCGATCCCGGAACGCGCAGGCTTCCTTTGTGCAGCCGGGTGTGTCGTCCTTCGGATAGAAATACAGGACGGTCTTGCCCTCGACAAGCTCCGAGGATGATAGGCGTTCGCCACCCTCGTCAACGAATTCGACTTCCGGCAGCCGCTGGCCCTGGCTTGGCGTCTCGGACATTTGATCTCCCGCTTTCGTTGGACACTCGAAGCTAAGTCTACGCGGGATTCTCGTGGTCGGTGGAACACATACTGTAGAGGCCGACGGGTACCCGTCGACCTCTACAGTCTAGCGCGGATAGAATTAGAGTTTACGGCTAGAAGCCGGTGATCGACTCTATCGCGTACATGAAGTGATTCGGGTCCGCGCTGTGTCCGTAACCCATCGCGTGTCCCCACTCGTGATCCACGATCCTCTGACGGTCGGCGGGACCAGCCCCAAGAGCCTGCAGAGCGCAGTCGTTTATGTAGATCTCACCGGAGGTCGTGTAACCGTCGGAGTACCAACTGTAATACCCAAGCTCATATCCGGCGTAGCAAGTGCTGTACACAGGTACGTAGCCGTCGGAGTCTATCTGCGCGTCGGCCTTGTCTGCAGCTACCAGTGTAAGCATCGCCGCCGCCAAAAGGCTAGCCATAGCGAGCGTTAGAACCTTTCGCAAATTCGCAAAGCCCGTGAACCGCGTTGCCACCTGATCTACCATAGAGATCCCCCTCCTCGTAGAGTGTTACCGACGAATTTTCACCGTAGCGGACGTTACCCGATCCATCGGCGCCGCGCAATAAGCTTTTTGGGTTTTCATAAACTCTTAACCAGGGTTTAACCAAAACCTACGACTATCCTAAACTTGTAGGATAGATCTACGCGGGGCCATCAACCCAACGGACACAGCTAGCCCCGGAGCCGCCACGTAGACGTCCGGAGATCGCGGGTCGTATCGCCGCGCAGCCCCGAAGCGACCGAGGTGCCAAACCGCATTCTCTAACGGAGATCCTTTAGAGAGGAGGTTGATGCCCTGGAGGGCTCCGGCACGATGCTGAGATCCCCCGCCGTCTCCAGCACCACCGCTTCCACGCTATCTACGGCGGCTATACCCTCAGCGCGGAGCGCGGCCCGGATCTCTTCTTCCGTTACCCGCTCCTGCTTCATTGCTCCGGCTAGAAACTCGCCCCTGTGGACTAGCAGGGTGGGTTCCGCTTTTACCAGTCGGCGTACCGCCGGAAACCTCACCGAGAGCCACGTGATGACGAACTGCAAGGAGATCAAAACCGCAAACGCCAACACTCCGCGGGCCAACGAGACACTGCTCGAAAGCAGCACCGTCGCCAGCGTGGAACCGAGCGCCACCGTCACTATAAAGTCGAAGGCGTTCATCTTGGAGAGCGTGCGCTTGCCCGAGGCTCGAAGCAGAAGAACCAGCGCGAGGTAAGCGAGCGTGCCGACGAGCGCTGTCCGGCCTAAAGTCATCCAACTATCGAAGAACATAATCTCCTTCTACATATAAGGACTAGAGGGAAGCTTCTTACCCAAAATGGCCCAGACACTCTTCTTGTTGCCGAAAGCGGACTATGCGACTCGGTAGACGAAGCACCGGGCTTTGAGGTCAGGGTCGGCGAGCGGCAACTGCGGGTAGGGCTCAGTAGCCTCTACCAGCCGCCACTGGTGTCCTCGTTCGAGGGCTCGCTGTTTCTCTAAAAAATCCGTTTCCTCGGCGGTGTCGGATCGGAGGCTGAAAATTATGTGTCCCTCGGGCCTGACTACGCGCAATAGCTCGTCGAAGGAATCTGGCGGGGCGTGGCCGGGGGTGAAGACTCCCGCGGCCACCACGGCTGAGAAGCTGTCGCCCGGAAGATCGAGGCGTTCCCCGAGCTCCATTTGGCGAAGACTTCCGTAGACGTTTTTCTTACGGGCCAGGTTAAGCATGTTCTCGGATAGGTCTATGCCGGATGGCTCCCTGTAGCCGAGCGGTTTGAGGACTTCACCCATCATGCCCGTACCGGCTCCAGCGTCGAGCACCGAGCTATCTTTCGCGTCTACATAACGTCCCAGAAGACCGGCGATGATCGCGGGCGTGGTGTAGCCGTAGCTCAGCACGTCGCGCTCGTACTCATCCGCCCACTCGTCGTACAGACCCGCCGTTTGTCGACTGTCTTGTGCCTCGTACACATTTGTTAGGCGATCCGTCCGGCGCTCTTTGCCCACCGCTCCTCCTACAGATGTCTTAAGCAGCATGCTTACTCTATACGATAAGAGCCTCCGCTACGCATCTCTTGTCGAGTGAGTCGCGGTCTCGGGCTTTCCGGGACGCCGCAGTTTGGAGAGCGTCCGCCGGAGCACCGGGAACAGGATACCGGGACGCAGCAGCGCACGGGGCCGTTTGACGAGGTTCTTGACTTGCAACAATGTGCGGGCCACTTTCGGGTCCGCGACGGCCATGCGGAAGACTTCTTCGGAGATCCGGTGCGCGAACCGCTGCAACGGCCCAAGCTCCTCCAAACTATCCACCGACCACTGCGCGTCGCTGCTGGCCGAGGTCGTCCAACTCGGAGCGAGGGCTCTTGTCTGCCGTCGATGGAAGTCCCGCGCCAATCCTTTTAGGCTGCGGTTTTTGCTCAGGCTGGTCTCCAGGGCTGTCGCGCTGAGTGCGGCGAGGGTCATGCCCTGGCCGTAGGTTGGGTTCATGACGCAGGCTGCGTCTCCGATGACTAGAAGGTTTTCGGGCATGGTGTCGAGGTTGTCGTAGCGGTGGCGGCGGTTGGCGGTTCTCCGGTAACCGTAGGCCGGCGAGATCGGCTCGGCGTTCTCCAGCGCGTCTGCGATTGTGGGACTTGGCAGGCTGCGGGCGAATTCCTGGAAGGCTGCGGGGTCGTTTGGAGGCTGGTTGTCGGCCCCGATCCCAACCAATACCGCCGTCCAGCGATCCCCCTCCACCCGACGGAGCGACCCACCCCTCGGCTCCTCGGGCCACTGCGGCAGCACGGCAAGGCTCTTCCAACCCCCGGCGAAATCCTCCGGCACCCGATACCAGCGCGTCGCGTAGCCAAGCCCCGCGTCGACCACGGTCTTCTCTGGAGCTTCGAGGTCGAGTTCCGCCAACCATCGGGGCATTCGAGAGCTTTGTCCAGAGGCATCCAGGATGAGGTCCGCTGCGAATTCTTCTGTACCTTCGCCGCCCCGGATTCGCGTTGAGAGGCCCGTCACCCGGTTCGTGCATTTGTCTAGTAGGAGTCCCGTTACTTCGCGGTTGGAGATGAATCGAATACGCGAGTTCCTCAGGAGACGTTTGCGAATGCGCCATTCTAGTAGGTCTCGGCTGACGGCTCGCATTACGATGCCGGAGGTGAAGCGGGGGAGGCGACCGGAGGGTACGTCGGTGACGGTGTCTCCGGCTTGATCCACCGCAGGACACCCAGCTTCGGATAGCTCCGCATCCAAACCAGGAAAAAACTTCTCCAACAACTCGGAACCACGCACCGCAAGACTATGCAGGTGACGCCCTTGCGGCACACCCTTGCGCGAGACGGGACCATCCGCGAGTCTGTCCCGGTCCAGAACCGTCACGCACTCGAAGTGGCCCGCTAGCACGCTAGCGCCGAGCAGCCCGGACATCCCGGCCCCGATGACTAACGCGTGTTCCCCTGGAGCGTTTGGTGTTTGCTGCATGATTGTTTATTCTAGTGTCGATAATGTCGGCAGGTAGCGAAAGGTTACACGCGGTCTGTTGTGATACCGTTTGTGACCACTTGATACGCTATCTTGCATGAAATGTTCGCAGCGGTGGATCGCTGTAAGAGGAGAGTTGGTTGCCGGACTTTAGCGGAAACGGTCTGAAAGAGAATATAAACCGCCGGGTGCTGTTTATGCGGTCCATGCTCGCGCAGCCTCGGCAAGTCGGGGCTGTCTGGCCAACATCTCGTAGTGCGGTGCGGGATCTCCTGGACATGGGCTACATTCCGAAGGCTCGCGTCGTGGTTGAATTCGGTGTTGGTACCGGAGTGTACACAGAGCAAATCCTGGAACGCCTCGCGCCGGACGCGAAGTTTCTGGCCTTCGAGATAGATCCCAAGCTTGCGTCTGCCGTCTCCCGCAAGCTCCCGGACCCGCGTCTGCGTGTGATCCACGCCTCCGCCGAAAAAGCAGAGGAATACCTGCGAGGCGAATCGGCGGACGTAGTAGTCTCAAGCCTACCCTTCACCACTTTCCCGGTGCCACTTCGCGAGAACATCATGTCCGTCTCGCGCCGCATACTCTCACCACATGGCATGATGCTTGTACTCCAATACTCTCCCAGAGTGCTGCCGCTCTTGCAGAAACGCTTCTCCCAGATACGCCGCCGTATCTCGCCGTTAAACATCCCGCCCGCCTTCCTCTATGCTTGCCAAGACCCCGGCGGAGACGCGCAATGATAACCCGCCGCAGCTGGTCGGTCGCCCGACAGTATGTGTTACCGCCTGCTGTCCTGGGTGCCATGATGGTGATACTCGGAATGCTAACCGGACGAGCTTTGCCACGAAGGTTTGGGCTGTTCTCGTTGGTGTCGGCGTTTCTTGGGTTGTTGTTCTTTCGAGATCCCGAGCGGCCTCTGGAGGCTGAAGCGGGTGTAGCTTACGCGGCTGCGGATGGTTTGGTTACAGCGGTGGATGTGGTCGATGAGCCGTGGTTGCCGGGTGGTCGTGCGGAGCGTGTGAGCGTTTTTTTGAACTTGCATAACGTTCATGTGAATCGGAGTCCGTTTGGTGGTGGTATCCGGAAGATGGAGCAGAGCGAGGGTGGATATGCTCCGGCGCTCTTCGGTGGAGTAGAAGATAACTTCAGCAACCGGACGCTCTTTGATGGTGAGAGCGGGGCTTTCGTGGTCGTGCAGCGGGCGGGTATGATCGCCCGCCGCATCTCACCCTGGGTCGAAGAGGGACAGCGCGTCGATGTCGGGGATCGCATCGGATTGATCCACTTCGGCTCCCGCACAGACGTACTTTTCCCGACAAACGCCGTCGAATTCCTCGTCTCCCCTGGAGACCGAGTCAAAGCTGGTATTACACCCATCGCTCGCTACCGGGAGCCTCGCTGACATGACCGTACCACCTCTCCCGACTATCATCACTTGCGGCAACCTCGCAGCAGGGTTTTTAGCGGTCTTGCTAGCCATCCGGGGGGACTTCACCGAAGCCGCCGCTCTTGTCTTAGTATCCGCGACCCTGGACATTTTAGATGGCGTCGCAGCCCGCAAGGGCGACTGCGACGGAGACTTCGGCGGAAACCTGGACTCCCTGGCCGACTCTGTCTCTTTCGGAGTGGCGCCCGCCATCGCGATCTATCTCTCTACCCTGAACGCCATCCCGATCTTCGGTCTGGCGGCGTGTGTTTTCTACGTCGTATGCGGCGCTCTGCGACTCGCCCGGTTCCCTCTAGTAAAGCACCCGAAATATTTTGTTGGGCTCCCGATACCGCCCGCCGGAGTAATGCTGGCGGGACTTGCGATCCCGAACCTCAGCCCTTTGCTCGTCTTGGGGAGCATCCTGGTCCTAAGCATTCTGATGGTCAGCACCCTGCCCATCCCGAAGCTCTCCGGCATCGCGCTCCCCGGACGTTCCCGCGACAAGAAACGCTCCACAGCCGAAGAGGTCTAAGAGCTGGTCAGCCTTTCAGCATGCCACTTGCGGTGGCTATCAGCCGATCAGACCCTAACTACTTAGCGTAAATGTCCCAAAGATTCGTACAGTAACTCGAAGAAGCCTTCCCGGTTCAACTCCACCCCGACCTCGGCGTTCGCCGGACGACCTTTGACGCCATAGAAGTCGCAGACCGTTTCGCCTCGGGTAAGCTCGCTCTCGCATTCCACGTCTACGCGCATCGGGCGGGTCGTTAGAAGCTCGGGCTGTAGAACCGCCGCCACCGCTACGGGATCGTGCAGGGGCGGAGCGTCGAAGCCGAAGACACTCCCGTAAGTCCCGGAGAAGAACTCCAGAAACCCCGCCACCACGCCACCGACCTCTCCTATGGACCGCAGCCTCTCGCGCTCCGCTGGACCTGCGCCTGCCTGATGCGTAACGTCGAGGCCGGACATCGTGATGGGCAGGCCGGACTCAAAGACTTCGCGGGCAGCCTCCGGGTCGACGTAGATGTTGAACTCGGCGGCGGGGGTTGTGTTGCCGAGACCGATGCTGCCGCCCATGAGGGAGATGTGCGAGATCTTCGCTTTCAATTCCGAATGCTCGCGCAGGAAGAGGGCGATATTCGTGAGCGGTCCGACCGGGATGAGAGCGACGGGTTCGGGCGAGGCTTCCAGAGTGTCCGCAATGAGTTGGACGGCGTTACGGTCGTCGGCTTCAAATGTGGGAGGCGGTATCTCGATTGGTCCGTCAAGGCCGCTCTCGCCGTGGATGTCTTCGGCGGTTCGGAGGTTGCGCTGTAGCGGTTGGGCAGCACCGGCTGCGACGGGGATGTCCGTGCGTCCGATCAGGGAAAGCACACGAAGTGCGTTGCGAGTGGTCTTTTCCAGCGAAACGTTCCCGGCAACGGTTGTCACAGCTAACAGGTCGAGATCGGGCGCGCCGCAGGCCATCATCAGGGCCACGGCATCGTCGTGGCCGGGGTCCACGTCCAGGATCACGGGTTTCGGGTTCATGTATCTCCTCTCCGGAGTGTGAGATAGAGACGATAGGTTAGCTCTTCTTCGAGGTTGCGTACAGCGGTTCTCCATTGTTGACCGTAAGGTGGTTGTACAGTAGAATTATCGGGATTGGGGAGTAGCCGCTCACCGAAAGGTGAGGGTATCGGTCGTCAATACGGAGTTTATCTCCCGGCCGATTGCCAGCGTTTATACGCCACGAGCGAGACCATCGGCAGGTAAATTGGCCGTTTGGGATTGCTTTTTGCGTCCCACGGCCCGTCCATAAAGGAGACGGACTGTGACGATGGTGATGGAGATGGCGGGTACCCGCTGGCGGGTTTACGGGATGCTGCGTACGGATACTCAGGTCTCGCGGCGCTTAGAGGGTTGGAGGTTCGCATGACGGAGTTTCCGACCTGGGCTTGGTTGGGGTTTACGGGGCTTATAGTGGGATTGTTGGTTTTGGACCTACTCGTTATGGGTCGTGGGCAGCGGATCATCTCGTTCCGTCAGGCGACGTGGTTGAGTGTGTTCTGGATCAGCCTGGCATTGTTGTTCGGGCTCGTGGTGTTGGCTGTGGCCGGGCCGGAGCGGGGTGCGGAATACTACACAGGATACATTGTCGAGAAGAGTCTTTCCGTCGACAACGTGTTTGTGTTCGCCCTGATCTTCACGTATTTTGCGGTGCCGGCGGCGTATCAGTATCGGGTGCTGCTGTGGGGGATCGTTGGGGCCTTGATCCTGCGGGGGATCTTTATCGCGGTCGGGGCTGAGCTGCTCGACCGGTACGAGTGGATCGTCTACGTATTTGGGGTTTTCCTTATTTATACGGGTATTCGGATGGCTACGCACGGGGATACCGAGGTGCATCCGGATCGCAACCCCGTGTTGCGACTTGTGCGCAGATTCGTCCCGATGACGACGGAGTTTCACGAGGAGAGCTTCTTTACGAGGCACAAGGGCAAGTTGATGGCTACTCCGCTCTTCGCGGTTATCATCGTGATCGGGACTACAGACGTGGTCTTTGCGGTCGATTCGATCCCGGCGATCTTCGCCATAACTTCGAGCGCGTTTATCGTATGGTCGGCGAACGCCTTTGCGGTGCTGGGTCTGAGGCCGCTGTATTTCATGCTGGCGGGCATGATCGACCGCTTCGTCTACTTGAGCATCGGGCTTGCGATAGTGCTGGTCTTTGTCGGGGCGAAGTTTATCTACTCGGGAGTTTTCGATGCGAAGGTTCCTATCTGGATCTCACTGCCCTTCATCGCGATAGTGGTGATGACTTCCATACTGGCCTCGCTCTGGAAGACTCGAAATAAAACCACTTCATGAAACGAACCCTGGAGATAAACCGTGGATATTGAGCTCATCCTATCGCTCCCGCAGACCAATGCCGAGCGCGATAGGAAACGGAGCCGAGTAGATCAGATACCGAAACTTTCGCCGCTGGATCGCCCAAACCACCGCTGCCAGATAGTGCGGTAGGAGCAGCATAGCGGGTCTCTGGTTGGCGGGAAGATAGTCTTTTGAGGTTCTCTGGTGGATATAGACAACGCTAGAGACTAGCGTCGCCCAACCGACATAGTTGATGATCGGGACGCCCGAGTTTTCGTTGTCTCCGTCTATC
>JBGTDE010000301.1:0-3169 GCA_041748475.1 Rubrobacteraceae bacterium
TGCATCACGCCAAGCCGATCTACAAGACGCTGCCTGGATGGGGCGTAGACATTACTGGCTGTCGGATGCGCGGGGATCTCCCCAAAGAAGCGCGAGATTACGTGGACTATGTAGAGGCCGAGTTGGACGCGCCCTTGTGCATGATAAGCGTGGGGCCGGAGCGGGATCAGGCGATAGTCGAGAGGATCGGGATATAGAGCCGTGAAGGTCTTGGTAGTCGGCGGCGGTGCTCGCGAGCACGCGATAGTGGAAGCTCTCGTAACAAGCCCCCTGGAACCCGAGGTCCACGCCGCCCCCGGAAATCCTGGCATTGCCCGCATCGCTCAGACCGTCGACATCCCAACCGACGATCTCGTGGCCCTCCGAGACTACGCCAAAGCCAACGAGATAGACCTGACCGTCGTAGGACCGGAAGCCCCCCTCATAAACGGCATAGCCGAATGCTTCTGGGAGGAGAACCTCAAGATCTTCGGCCCCTCCCGCGCCGCTGCCCGCATCGAAGGCTCGAAAGTCTTCTCTAAAGAACTGATGCGTCACGCCGGAGTCCCAAGCGCGGATTTCGAGGCATTCGACCGCGAAGCCGCTGCCCTGGCTTACCTACGCACCCGGACGGAGTATCCGGTCGTGGTGAAAGCCGACGGCCTCGCGGCGGGCAAGGGAGTCACGGTCGCCGACACTCGCGAAGAGGCAGAGGTTGCGGTACGCGAGATCTTCTCAGGTCGCTTCGGAGCGGCTGGGGAGCGTATCGTCATAGAAGAATGCCTCGTGGGTCGCGAAGCGTCCATCTTCGTCATGACCGACGGAGTGAACATCCTGCCGTTCCTACCGGCTCAGGACTACAAGCGCATCGGCGACGGCGACACGGGACCAAACACCGGTGGGATGGGCGCGTATTCACCGCTTATGTGGATGGAACCCACCACCTACGCAACCATCCTGGAAAACATCATCCGCCCGACACTCCGACAACTCGCCCTCATAGGCGCGTCGTACACTGGACTGCTCTACGCCGGAATAATGGTCACCGAAGATGGACCGAAAGCCCTGGAATTCAACTGTCGTTTCGGAGACCCGGAGACTCAAGTCGTCTTGCCGAGGCTCGAAACGGATCTGCTGGAGTTGATGTTGGCTACCAACGAAGAAGATTTGGAGGGACGCGAGATCGCCTGGTCCACCGACAAGGCCGTCTGTGTGGTGCTCGCATCGGAAGGCTACCCGGAGACATCTTCTTCGGGAGACGGTATCTCTGGTCTCTCCGAAGTCCCGCCAGGTGTCTACATCTACCACGCCGCGACGGATGAGAGTGACGGCAACTTCGAGACGGCTGGAGGCCGGGTTTTGAGCGTCGTTGGACTAGGCGCGACCATCATGGAGGCTCGCGCCCGAGCTTACGCGGCCGTCGAGCTAATACACTTTCCGGGAATGCAGTACCGCACCGATATAGCCCTCGAAGCGATGGAGATGGAGGAACTTTGACCCCGATCGTGGGTATCCTGGCCGCTGGTGACGCCGACCTCCCCGTACTTGAAGAATGCACCGCCTACCTGGAAGAACATGGGGTGGAGCACAAACTCGAAGTCATCTCTCCGCATCGCAGTCCCGAAGATGTCAGTGAGTACGCCGGAACCGCCCGAGAGCGAGGCCTCAGAGTCATAATCTGCGCTTGCGGCCTCGCTGGTCACTTGGCTCCCTCTGTAGCCGCCCGAACCAACTTGCCGGTAATAGGATTGCCGATCTCCACCGGCACGCTGGGCGGCCTCGATGCGTTGCTCTCTACCGTTCAGATGCCAACCGGCGCACCCGTAGCGACCGTCACCATAAACGGCGGAGCCAACGCCGCTATCCTGGCAGTCCAGATCCTTGCTCTAGCGGACCCGGAACTGGCGCAGAGGTTGGAGGGTGATCCGGCGTGATCGAACGCTACACGCTCCCCGAGATCGGTGCGGTCTGGACCGAAGAATCCAAGTACCGGGCCTGGCTAAAGGTCGAGATCGCCGTCTGCCGAGCGCGGGCCGAGCTTGGTGAGATCCCCTCTGACGAAGTCGAGGAACTCGCCGAAAAGGCGGACTTCACCGTGGAGCGCATCCACGAGATCGAAGCCGAGACCAACCACGATGTCATAGCTTTCGTCTCCACCGTCGCGGAGTACGCGGGAGATGTCTCGCGGCACTTCCACTTCGGCCTTACGAGTTCGGACGTGTTGGATACCGCCGGGGCGCTGCAACTTCGGGACGCTCTGGACCTGATCCTGGACGAAGCCCGCGCCCTGACGGTTACGCTGGCGGAGATGTCTCTGGCGCACCGCGAGACTGTGATGGTCGGGCGGACGCACGGTGTTCACGCGGAGCCTACGACGTTCGGGCATAAGGTCGCGGTCTGGACTTTCGAGATGGAGCGGAACCTGGAGCGGCTGCAACGTGCGCGGGAGGTCGCGGCGGCGGGCAAGATCTCCGGCGCCGTCGGAACCTACGCGAACGTGGACCCGAAGGTCGAAGCTCTAACCTGCGAAGCCCTCGGCCTCTCGTCGGCTCCGGCCTCCACGCAAGTAGTGCAGCGGGACCGGCACGCTGAAGTGCTGGCGGCGCTGGCGATACTGGGATCGACGATGGAGAAGATCGCGGTGGAAGTGAGAGGAGCCCAGCGAACCGAGATCCGGGAGCTCGCCGAACCTTTTGGACGCGGCCAAAAAGGCTCCTCGGCGATGCCACACAAGAAGAATCCCATCCTCGCAGAACGTCTCTGCGGCATGGCTCGCATCCTCCGGGCGAACGCGAGCGTCGGCTTCGAGAACAACGCCCTCTGGCAAGAACGCGACATCAGCCACTCCTCCGCCGAGCGCGTCGTGCTCCCGGATTCGACAATCCTCGCCCTATACATGCTTCGCATCACTGGGCGCCTCATGCGCGGTCTGCAAGTCCACAAAGACCGGATGCGCGAGAACCTCGACCTCGGCGGAGGCATCGTCTTCTCCGGTCGCGTCCTGCTCGCCCTCGTCGAAGCTGGAATGAGCCGCGACGATGCCTACGCGGTAGTACAGAGCGCCGCAATGCGTGCCTGGGAGGGCGAAGGCGGTTTCCGGGAGTTGTTGGAAGGGAACCCCGAGGCGCGGGAGAGACTCGGCGAAGACCTAGACGCGCTCTTCGATCCCACCTACGCGCTACGAAACCTC
>JBGTDE010000302.1:0-17547 GCA_041748475.1 Rubrobacteraceae bacterium
AGGAGCCGACTAGCTCCAGTATCATCTCTACTTCGACTGGTGAGCCAAGTGGAAGTTCCGCGACGCCTACAGCAGAGCGTGCGTGTATCCCCGCATCTCCGAAAACTTCACCCAGCAGATCCGAGGCTCCATTTATAACGCTTGGTTGACCAGTGAAGCCTTCCTCCGAGGCCACGAATCCCGTTACCTTAACCACACGCCCGATATTGTCGAGCCCGCCAGCGGCATCCGCAGCGGCGGCTAGCGCGTTCAGGGCGCAGAGGAGAGCCGCCTCCTGTGCCTGTTCGGGAGTTACGGACGAACCTACTTTGCCGGTGAAGGCAAGCTTGCCGTCCACAAACGGGAGTTGTCCGGCGGTGAAGACTAAGTTGCCTGACAGCGTCGCTGGAACGTACGAACCGGCGGGTTTTGGAACTTCCGGTAGTTTGTGGCCTAGCTCGTGGAGACGATCCAGTGGACTCATCTAGCGCAGAGCTCCTTCATATTCCGAGGGGTCGTAGATCAGGGGCGCGTCGGGTCCTAAGGTCTCGCCGGAGATCACCTCTCCAATTATTACGGAGTGCTCCGCAGCTCGGGCGGTATCCACGACCTTGCAATCCAGATAAGCTAGGCAGTCGAGCAAATAAGGAGAACCCGAATCTGTGAGTGCGTAAGGTACTCCGAGCAGCTTGTTATCGTATTCGCCGCTGGTCTCTCCGAAGTGGGTCGCCACGTTCACCTGGTCTTCGCGCAGGATGCTCAAAGCGAAAGTGCCGCTCTCCAGGACGAGATCATGAGTGTACCGGTCGGCTCGGATGGCGGCGGCCAGAAACGGAGGCCGGTCTGAAACCTGCGTCACCCATGAGGCGGACATGGCATTGAATTCCCGTCCCCGGCGCGTTCCGAGCACATAGACCCCGTGCGTCAGATGGGACAGTGTCTCTGTTACGGTCCTCTCATCGTGTGAGTCTCTGTCCACCGTTCTCCAATTCCGTTGTATACGGTAACTTACAGGTATTCTATCAACTATGGGTATACTGCTGCCCATGTTAGATATTACAGTCGATGTTGAGCCCCTTTGAGCGCTACGCTGGTTGGGGTCGGTATTCTGCAAGCTGTGCTCTACCTGCTGTTTGTGCGGACCATCGACATGTACGAACGGGAAGCCTTCCGATATGTGTTGCCCGTATTTGTCTGGGGGTTTTCGGTCTCTGTTGTGGTGGCTCTGCTGTTCAATACGCTGCTGTCCGTAACGATCAGCACCGTAGCCGCTAGCGGCACGACGGATTTTCTGACGACTGTCATTGTTGCGCCGGTGGTGGAAGAGAGCATAAAAGGACTAGGGTTGCTTTTAGCGTTCGTAGTTTCGATCCTCGCGGCGGGTCGTCTGAGGGCAACCGAATTTTCCGGTGTGATGGACGGTATCGTGTATGGCTCGGCTGTGGGTTTCGGATTCGCTATCGCCGAAGACCTTCTGTACTTTGCGCAGTTCGGCCCCGAAACGTTCTTGGTGCGCCGTGTTTTTGGTGGCTTTGCGCACGCGGCGTTCACTTCACTAACGGGCGTTGGTCTTGGGCTGGTGTTGTGGGTCCGTTCCGGGTTTTTGAAGGTGTCGTTGCCGATCCTCGGACTGCTTGGGGCAATTATGTTGCACTCCTTCTTCAATCTTGTCGCTACGTTGTTTGGTGTGCTCGCTTATGGGTTGATGTTTGTGGTTGTGTTGGCCTATATCTTGCTGATCGTCGCTTGGTTGTCGGTCGAACGGCGGGCTATCCGGGAGGAGTTGCGAGAAGAGGTGACAGCCGGGACGGTCAGTGCGGATGAGTACGCTATCCTGCCGACGTACTTTTACAGAAGGAGTTACTACTTGCGTTTGATCCTCTCAGGCGACCTGGAAACCTGGAGGCGAGCCCGAAACGTTCACCGAGCCGCTGTGGATCTGGCCTTCAGCAAACGCCTCGCCCGGAACACACACGCCCCGTCCCAGGGCGAACGTATAGATAATCTGCGACGACGCATCTACGAGCTTCGAGGTTCCGCGCCTCAAGCCACTCGTTCGTGATCGCAAGGACGAGTTCGACCGGGGCAGTACTGACCGGCGGCGCGAGTCGTAGGATGGGTCAAGACAAACTTTTCTTGAAGGTCGGCGAACAAAAGATTCTCGACCGCGTAAAGGCGGCAGTGAACGCTGCGTGCGACGAAACCATTCTCGTAGGCGAGGCTCTATCTGGTTCACAGGAACGTTCTATACCGGATCTTCGCCCAGAGAGAGCCGGGCCGCTAGCAGGTATCGAAGCCGGTCTGACCGTCGCGCAACACCCGCTCGTCTTCGTGGCTGCTGGTGACCTGCCGTTTCTGAACCCCGCGCTGATCGAGCACCTCCTGAGCAGGCTGCAGACTTACTCGGTCGCCGTTCCTTACTACAGCGGTCGCCCGCACCCGCTCTGCGCCGCTTACCGGCGCGACGTGCTTCCAGAGGTGACTTCTGCGCTGAACAGCGGGGTGCGTGCCGTGAGGCAATTTCTCAATGACGTTGGAGGCGTGGACTACGTCGAGGATTTGACGGATTATGGAGACCCAAAGGTAACGCTGATGAATGTCAATTCGCCGGAGGATCTCGCGCTCGCTAGAAGTATGGTCGCAGAGGAGCTTCCTTGAGGTTATTCGACGCTGGAAGCCCGGATCAAGGGATACTGCGCGGTCTGGCGGCGTTGTTTCTTCTCTATCGACGAGGAGAAATATCTGCTGGCCTCTGTGAAGGAGATGAGCGTGTGGCGGTGGTGCTCGGGGCGCAGGTTCTGCGTGGTGGTCGCGCTAGCCGGACGTTGGAGGCGAGAGTTCGACACGCGGCAGACTTGTACGCTTCGGGGGAGCTGGATCTCATAATACCAACTGGTGGACTTGGGGAACATGGTCCGTCAGAGGCTGAAGTTATGGCTCGAATCTTGCGAGCCGCTGGTGTCCCGGACGAGGCGATGTTGCTGGAGGATCTGGCGGTCAGCACGTGGGACTCGGCCATTAAGGTCGGTGACATTTGTCGGGAGCGGGGGATCGTGGAGGTGCGGATCGTCAGTGACCCGTTACACTGCGTGAGGGCGGTGGGGGCTTTTCGTTGGGTTGGATTGAGGGCTACGATATCACCGGCCTGGGAGAATCCGATGTGGCGCGTCACGGTGATGCGGCGAGGGCAGTTGGCGCGAGAGATTGGAGCGATGTTTTGGTACAGGGCGAAGCACGGAGTGGGATCGCGCTACCGGCGGTAATTGTTGGGATTTTGGCGGTTTCGGCTTCGGCGATCTTCATCCGACTGGCTGACGCCCCGGCTCTCTCAGTAGCTTTTTGGAGGTGCGCCCTGGGGGTGGCGGTGCTCGCGCCGTTCGCACTGTCGCAGCGAGAGAAGTTGCCTCGGGGGCGGCCTATGTGGTTGCTAGTGTTGTCGGGGGTGATGCTCGGGGCTCATTTTGGGTTCTGGATCTCATCGCTCTCCTATACGAGCGTCGCCGCAAGCGTGGTACTGGTTTGCATCGCGCCCGTCTTCGTTGCGATTCTGGCATTCTTGATTCTAGGTGAACGTACATCCCGGCTCTCGGTTTTCGGAATCCTGATCGCTATTGTCGGATGCGTCTTTATAGCGACGGATGGGTCGGCGGGTTCGTCCGCGTTGCTTGGGAACGTGCTCGCGGTTCTCGGGGCGATAACGGTTGCTGCGCACCTTCTGATCGGACGCGCTTCTCGAACCAGTGGTACGGGTGTGCTCAATTACTCGGTGATCGCCTACTCAGCCGCCGGTTTGGCCTTGCTGCCCGCGGTTTTGATCTCAGGTGCACCATTGTGGGGCTTCTCCGGCAAGACATGGTTCTGGCTCGCTGTTATAACCATCGGGCCACAGATCCTGGGACACACGGTTCTCAACTGGGCTCTACGCTACGTGGAGGCAACCATTATCTCCGGCAGTGTCTTGGCGGAGCCCGTGATCGCCGCCCTCCTGGCCTGGCTAGTCTTGTCGGAGAAACCTGGGATTGCGACCGCTATAGGTGGTGTGGTAGTCCTTCTTGGATTGACGTTCTTGTTGAGAGGCAACCGAAAAGTCGAGGAGTTACCAGGATAGGCAACAGTCTGTTTTCACAGACCGTTGAGGGACGATGTTGTATTCTGCAGTTTGCAAGCATCTCTAGAGAAAGACGGAATCAGTGGGACCGGGTAAGACAGCGTTTCGGTATGGAGTTGTGGCAGTAGTGGCCGCGCTCGTGGCTGACCTGTACTTTCTGGTCGTGGACCCGGCTAGCGTGGCTGACTGGATACTCACAGTCATCCACCAATACCGGACATCGCTGGCTCTCGCAACTTTCGTATTCGTGACCATACTCGCCGCCCGTCGGGTTCAACCTGTTCGTCTGGATCCGGACGCTTCGTGGCGGGCCTTACTCGTCCGGGACGGCGCGATGTGCGGCGTGGTGATCGCCACGATGGTTGGCATCGCGCTGCTGCTCTCCGCCACTCTTCAGGCAACGGTTTTCGCAGAACCCATGAGAACCTACGCCCGCGAAGCTACGCCCAAGATAGTCTCTTACTCCAATTCAGAGTTGAAAGAAGTTCGGGAAGGCCGTGTTCGCCGAGGAGACTCCCCCGAGAAGATCGCTGCTCTCCCGGACCCGGCCAAACCAGGCGAAGTCCGGGCTTCCCTCCAACCTCCAGCTCTCCGCGACCTGGGCAGATCTATCGCTAACTTTGTCCTACGCGCTGTTCTTCTCGGAGTAATCGGTGGTGTAACCGGAGCTCTTCGCCGCTCCAAGTCCGACCCCGAACCCACCGGAGAACCCAAACCAGGATGACAGACGTAGCAACTGTAGTCGCTTTGCTGGTCGACGACATCTTTGGAGAACCCCCGGAGCACCTTCACCCAACCGTCTGGATCGGAAACGCGATCTCCGCCATCGAAAAACCTGCCCTTACCCTGCGAACTGCTACGGCTCATGAGGCCGCAGGTCTTTGCCTAGCCCTCGGATTGCCCACCGCTGTGTACATGATCTCGCACACCATCCTCGACCTAATGCCCCGACGGGTCCGACTGCCCCTGGAAGTAGCCCTCCTCTCGACTACGCTCTCGCTTCGTGGCTTGACCACCGCGGCACAAGCCGTCGAGCGGGAACTGAGAGACGGTGATCTCGTGGCGGCCCGCGTTTGCGTTGGAACCTTCGTCGGTCGGGATACGGAGGATCTCTCCGAAGAGGAAGTTTCTCGTGCGGCCATTGAGTCGATCGCCGAAAACCTTAGCGACGGCGTGACGGCACCGATGTTCTACGGGGCGATGTTCGGTGCTCCTGGGGGGCTCGCGTACAAAGCCATCAACACGCTTGACTCTATGATCGGGTACAAGCAAGCTCCATACATGAATCTAGGACGCGCCTCCGCCCACCTCGACGACCTCGCGAACTTCGTCCCAGCCCGTCTGACTGCCCTAGCAGCCGCCGTCGCCTCCGGTAAGGTATCCGCGTCAGTACGGAGCATCCAACGGTTCGCGCACCTCACCAGCAGCCCGAACGCGGGATGGCCCGAAGCTGCCTTCGCCGGAAGTTTGGATATTCGGCTCGGCGGCGTGAACCGGTACCAAGGTGGGATTCACGATGGACCAATTCTCGGAACCGGAGAGCCGCCGCGCCAGTACGACATCAAGCGCGCCGTAAAGCTTATGCGCCGCACCTGCTTCTTGCTAGCCGGTATTGTACTGCTGGCTGCTGGAGCCCAGCGTGTCTGAGGGATACGCTCCCCACGCCGGAGGCCGTCACCACGGAGCTCACGGAAACACTGCCGCCAAAAGACTCGGGCGTACAACTGGAGACTTCCTGGACTTCAGCCAGAACATCAACCCTCTGGGAATCCCGGAATCCGCTCTAAAAGCCGCCCATCTCGCACTAGCGTCTGATGTGGACACGTATCCGGACAGTGGATATATCGAGTTGCGAGAGTCTCTGGCAAGATACTTGGGTGTTACGGCGGATCGCGTCTTGCCTACGAACGGCGGTGCGGAGGCTATCTTTATCGCCGCTCGGTTGGCCGCCCGGCGCTCTGGGGTCAAAGCTCGTATCCTTTCTCCAACCTTCTCGGAATACGCCGCCGCCGCCCGTGCCGCTGGTCTCGAACCCGAACACCGCATCTCTCGACGTCCCGAAACCGACTTCTCTTTTGACGAAACCGCCCTGGAAGGATTGAAGGACGTCTCAGCGGTCTTCCTCTGCAACCCGAATAATCCCACAGGAAATGCGCTCTCCCGAGACGAGGTGCTGGATACGTTAGAGCGCGTCCGGGCTGCGGGAGCGGTTCTAGTAGTGGATGAAGCGTTTGTGGATTTCGTGCCGGAGATAAGCGTTGCAGACGTTGAGTCCGAAAGTCTTTATGTCGCTCGTTCGTTTACCAAGTTTTTCGCTGTTCCTGGGCTCAGGCTTGGGGCTTTGATCTCCGAACGTCTAGAAGAAGCTCAGACGCTTCAACCATCGTGGTCTGTGAATGCTATCGCGGTCGCGGCGGGCGTCGCGGCGGCGAAGGAACGGGACTTCACGATGGACTCTATCCGAGAAGTCGCTCTACTACGGGCAGCGTTGGTTGAAGATCTCAAAAGGTTGCCAGGGATCGAGGTATATCCGGGATCGGCAAACTTCCTGTTGCTGCGGGGACCGAGTGGGTTAGTCGGGGAGCTAGCACGTGCAGGGGTTCTCGTGAGAGGGTGCGAGCCGTTTGAGGGGCTGACGGATGAATATTTTCGTGTCGCGGTGCGGAGTAAAGAGCACAACCGTCAACTGGTGGATGTGCTGCGAGAACTTCTATGAGCCTCATTCTCGTGCTGGGAGGAACGCGAAGCGGGAAGAGCGTTTTTGCCGAGATTCTGGCAACGGAGGCCGGGGCTGGCGGGGTCTTGTACGTCGCTACGGCCATGAACACCGGGAACGATGCGGAACTCGACCGTCGGGTGCGAGAGCACCGTGAGCGGCGCCCGGCGGAGTGGGGGACCTTCGAGCTCGGCGGTGGTGAACTTGGGTCGGTCCTAGAAGAAGGCAACGGTTGGGATGTCGTCTTGTTTGACTCTTTGACCATGTGGGCCGCCGCCCGGATGTCTGGAGCGGAGCAGGATCGAGCAGTCAATGAATTTGAAGATTTCATCAGGGAGGTTGAGAGTGGTTCCGGGACTTTTCTTGTGGTAAGTGATGAGGTTGGTTTGGGAGTGGTGCCGGAGAGTGCGGAGGGTCGGGAATTTCGGGATCTACTGGGACTATTGAATCAACGTGCTGCGAGCTCGGCTTCGGATGTCTACCTATGTGTCGCTGGTATCCCGATGAGGATCAAGTAGCGTGAAAGTCCGGGATGCGTTGGCGTTGCTCTCGTTCTTTACCGTGTGGCCTTCACGGGGGTCGTCGCTCGATGATGTAGCTCGCGCAGTGGTCCTGCTGCCGTTTGTAGGTGTCGTTACGGGCTTATGTGGGGCGATCTTCGTTCTGCTGGGATATGTCTTGCCTTATGGTGTCGCGGCGGTTCTCGCGCTTGCGGCGGTGCTCATATCTGCGGGTTTCCATCATGCGGATGGTGTGCTGGATACGGGGGATGCTCTAATGGCGCATGGGGAACCTGAGCGTCGGCGGGCGGTTTTGAAGGATGCCAGGGTTGGGATCGGGGGCTTGGGCGCGTTGTTTGTGGTTTACGGACCCGCGTTGGCTGCTCTGGTCGCGATGACGGAGGCTTCCCCGTGGCGGGCGGCGGTCGCTTTGATCTCCGCTGAGATAGCCGTACGCTCGACGATGCTCATAATGCTCACGTTAGGAACGTCTGCTGAATCGACATCCTCATCCGCGCCTTTCACTAAAGTCTTGAGTGGAGATTACGGACGGGCTGCCCTGGCGGTTGCGGCATTAATACCCGCCGCCGCACTGGCGAGTTTAGGGTTTCCAGCTGTTCTGACGGTAGTAGCGGTTCCGTTGGTTGCGGGGATCGCGCTGCGAGTGTCGCGTAATACTTTCGGAGGCATCAGCGGAGATCTCATCGGGGCCGGAGGCGAGGTAACGCGAATGGTCGTCTTGGTCATTCTGTCGGCTGTTATATAGAAAAGCCTCCGATCACAAGACCGGAGGCTCTGAGTAGGTCAGAACGTCAGAAAAGCTGAGGTGCTGCCGGCTAGCTTGCTAGATCGTCTCCCGGCTGCATCACGTGAACGTCCACATTCCGAGCGATCTCGTTGAGATGCTTCTGGAACTCTTCGGGGGTGCCGGGTATGAACGGGAAGGTTCCGTAGTGCATCGGGACAACGTGTCCGACGTTCAGGAGTCGAGCTGCGTGCGCGGCCTCGAACGGGCTCATTACGACCTGGTTGCCGATGGGGAGCAGGGCGAGTTCCGGGCCGTAGAGTTCGGCTATGAGCTGCATGTCGCCGAATACAGAGGTGTCGCCCGCGTGGTAGAGCGTGAAGCCGCTCTCGAATTCGATCACGAACCCGTTTGGCTCGCCGCCGTAGATCGAAGATCCATCCTCTAGCTGTATGCTGGACGAGTGAAAGGCGTTCGTCGCCGTCACCTTTATGCCGCCAACCTGCGCGGTACCGCCCTTGTTGAGAGGCATTGAGTTCTCGATGCCCTGTGACTGCAGGTAGGAGAATATCTCGAAGTTCCCTACCACCGTCGCTCCGGTATCCTGGGCTATCTGGATGGTGTCGCCCATATGGTCGAAGTGTCCGTGGGTCAGGAGGATGGTGTCGCATTCGCCGACCGTTTTGAGGTGCTCGGGAGTCTGGGGGTTCTGTGAGAGGAATGGGTCGATCAGGATCTGTTCGTCGCCCGCTGTTACTAGCCTGAAAGCCGAGTGTCCGAGGTACGTGATCCTGGTTCCGCCAAGCATCTCTTCCATGATTTGCCTCCGTTTCGTCGCCTCTAGTTATTTTCCCAAGCGGAAGCTTACCGTATTCTCGTTCAGGGCGATGTGCGACTGGATTAGCATTAACGGCCTCGGATGGGGTAATCTTCTGAAATTGCGCGTTCGCGAGCCGAAGGGTTGAGAACATGGGCTACCTGCCAATAGAGGATCATGGTGTGATCGGCAACCTGCACACCGCCGCATTGGTTGGCACCGATGGGACCATAGACTGGCTATGTATGCCGGCTTTCGACTCGCCAAGCGTCTTCGCCTCCATTCTGGACGATGAGATCGGCGGTCATTTCTACCTACGTCCCACGGACTATATCCGCAGCCAGCAGATCTACCTTCCAGACACGAACGTCCTGTTGACGCGCTTTTTCTGCTCTCGCGGCATGGCCGAGGTTGTGGACTTCATGCCGATACTAAACGGCTCCGACGACCGGCATCGCCTCGTACGCAACGCTCGCGTCGTGCGAGGTGAGATCGACTTCGTGGTCGAATGCCGACCTGCCTTCGACTACGCCCGCGCCACGCACTCCGTCACCGTAACAGACTCCGGTGTCATCTTCGACTCCCCGGACGCGGCCCTCACCCTGACCAGCAAGATTCCGTTCAAGAAAGGAGAAGACGGCGCGGCAGGAGCCAGGTTCACGCTTGGGGAGGGAGATCAGGCACATTTCTGCCTCATCAAGGGTCAGATGGAGGGAAAGCTTCGGGCGCTATCTGATGGAGATTTCGAGGGATTATTGAAGGACACCCTCGGTTACTGGAGGCGTTGGATCTCTAAATGCACCTACGGCGGGCGGTGGCGCGAGAACGTGCATCGATCAGCGCTGGCCCTGAAGCTCATGGTCTACGATCCAACCGGTGCCCTGGTCGCCGCCCCGACGATGGCGCTCCCCGAGAAGATTGGGGGCGAACGCAACTGGGACTATCGCTACACCTGGCTCCGCGACTCAGCCTTCGCTCTCTACGCGCTCATCTCTATAGGCTTCGACGACGAGGCAGGAGCGTTCATGAACTGGCTCCGGGATCGCTGCGCCGCCGACGACGATGGACTTCTGCAACCTTTGTACGGCATAGACGGACGCTCCGAAACCCCCGAGTCCGAACTCACGCATCTCTCCGGATATATGAACAGTGGTCCCGTGCGATTGGGGAATGCGGCGAGGGATCAGATCCAACTGGATGTCTACGGAGCCGTCCTGGACGCAGCCTATCTCTACAACAAGCGCGGCGCACCCCTTGACTACGACGTGTGGAAGAACTTGCGTCGGGTTCTTGACTGGCTCGCGGACAATTGGGAACACCCGGACGAGGGGATGTGGGAGGTTCGGGGAGGTCGCCAGCAGTTCGTTTCTTCCAAGGTGATGAGTTGGGTCGCTCTCGAAAGAGCGGGACGCATATCCCGGCAGCGCGGCCTTCCTGCCGGGAACGGCAACTGGAAGAAAGAGCGGGACCGCATCTACGAACAAGTTATGGAGAAGGGGTGGAATGAGGAGCGTCAGAGCTTCGTTCAGTATTACGGATCCAACGCCCTCGACGCCTCGCTGCTGCTAATGCCGCTCGTCAAATTCGTCGGACCTACGGACCCGCGTTGGATCTTAACGCTGGATAAGATCCAGGACGAACTTACCTACGACACTCTGGTTGATCGCTACAACGTAGAAGCCGCCGCTGATGACGGCCTGAGCGGTGACGAAGGCTCTTTCAGCCTCTGTTCCTTCTGGTTCATAGAGTGCCTCACCAAAGCCGGACGCCACGACGAAGCCAGGCTCGCCCTCGAAAAAATGTTTTCTTACGCCAACCACGTTGGCCTCTACGCCGAAGAAGTCGGGCGCTCCGGCGAGGCTCTTGGAAACTTCCCGCAAGCTTTCACCCACCTTGCCCTAATAAGCGCCGCCATCCATCTCGACCGGGCTATGGGCTCGGGATAGAAATCACACGATGTTCTTCGAAGCCGTCCCAAACTTCAGCGAAGGCCGCGACCCCGAGAAGATACAGCGTATCGTGGACGCGGTACGAGCCACGCCCGGTATCCGAGTTCTCGACCTACACACCGACCCAGATCACAACCGAAGCGTCCTAACCTTCTTGGGAGAAGCCGAAGCTCTCATAGAAGCCTCCACGATCCTAGCCACAACGTGCGCCAAAGAGATAGACCTGACAGACCAAAGCGGTGTCCACCCGAGAATCGGTGCTTTGGACGTTCTCCCATTCATACCGCTAGAAGACACTACGATGGACGATGCTATCCGCCTAGCCCACCGCGTAGGGGAGAAACTAGGCTCGCTGGGTTTCCCCATCTTCTTCTACGAAAAAGCCGCCACCGCTGCTCACCGAACGAACCTAGCCGACATCCGCCGAGGCGGCTACGAAGGGCTAGCTGCTCGCATACAAACTCCTGACTGGAGACCGGACTTCGGCCCGGAAGAACTCAAACCAAGACAAGGCGCCATAGCCGTTGGCGCTCGACCGTTCCTCATTGCCTTCAACGCTTTCCTCGACACGCCCGACGTGGAAGTAGCACGTGAAGTCGCCCGAAAGGTCCGAGGACGCGATGGCGGATTGCCCGGAGTAAAAGCACTCGGGTTGCTAGTAGGCGGACATGCTCAGGTTTCTATGAACCTCACGGACCTCGAAAGCACCACGCTCCCAGCGGCACTCGAAGCTGTTCGTGAGTCCGCTACCATGCACGGCGCGGACGTAGAATGGACCGAGCTAGTCGGTATGATGCCCGTCGAGGCGTTGGTGCAGACCGCCCGGCACTACCTCGCTCTAAGCGATTTCAGGCGAGAGAATATCTTGGAGACCAGACTGCAATTTGACACGGATATCAAACCAACCGAGGAGACCGGCTCATGAATGGACGCGAAATGGTCGTGGCGGCGATTCAGATGTCCTCGACGCCGGACAAACAAGAGAACTTCGTGGCCGCAGAACATCTGATCCGCGAGGCCGTGGAGTCAGGTGCCGAACTCGTAGCCCTACCGGAACTTTGGAGTTGCCACGGACTCGACAGCGTCTATCACGAGAATGCCGAGACTATCCCCGGACCGACCACGGAGTTCCTCGGCAACCTCGCTCGGGAACTGAGAATATACATCCTCGGCGGATCCATCCTCGAAGGCGTGCCGGACACTACGAAACTGCATAATACCTCCACTTTCTTTGGGCCGGACGGGGAGTTGTCGGCGGTTTATCGCAAGATACATTTGTTTGACGTGAAGGCTCCGGATCGGGCATATCTAGAGAGCAAGACAATTGAGCCGGGGGAGAGGATCGTAACGTCGAAAGCCGGTGTCGCGACGCTAGGTCTCTCGGTCTGCTACGATGTTCGTTTCCCGGAGCTGTATCGGTTGCTGGCGCTGCGCGGAGCGGAGATACTAACCGTGCCAGCGGCGTTCACGCTGCAGACGGGCAAGGATCACTGGGAGTTGCTGTTGCGAGCGCGGGCGGTAGAGAACCAGGCGTTTGTGATCGCTCCGGCTCAGTGGGGCCAGAAAGCCGACGGACGTTGGACTTACGGACGGTCCATGATCGTGGATCCGTGGGGAACCGTACTCGCCACCTGTCCCGACCGCGACGGCCACGCTCTAGCCACCCTCGACTTGAATTATCTCGACCGTTTCCGCGAAGAGTTCCCCGCCCTGATGAATCGTCGTCCGGCGGCTTACGACTGGTAGATGGAATCCCTCACGCCGATCCCTATACGAGTAAGCCTACCCCAGCGAGCACCACAACCGAAAGCAAGACCGGAACCAGAGCGGAGCGCAGGATCTCACCTTCCCTGCCCAACAAGCCCACAGACGTAGCCGCTAGCACCATGCGCTGCGGAGCGAGCAAACTAGCGTGACTTCCAGCGACATTCTGTACAGCCGCTATAAACTCGGCGGAGATACCGATACCTCTAGCCGCTTCCACCTGGAGCGGCATAAAAAGCGCGTTCGAGGCCGCGTTTGAGCCCGTCAATGCACCACCCAACGCCCCCAAAATCGGAGACACCACCGGGTAAAACACGCCAACGGATTCCGCTGCGGAAGCGAGCAATGCCGCCGCTCCGCTACCGGCAACAACCTCGCCCGCGAGCACGAATGTGAGCACCGCGCCAGCCGTCGGCAACCACTGTGTAAATGTACCGCGCACGGCTCCACCCACACTGTCGATTCGTAAGAGCACTGCCGTAAAGCCTGCCGCCAATATCAAGGGCATCCCCGGTCCTGTGAATACCGGACCTAGCTGTTCTAGGAGCTCGCTCACTGTGCCCACTCCTGTCGTGATGGCGAGCAACGCGAGCAGAACTGCGTAAGGCAATACCTCCCGCACGGGGACTCCACGCGCTCGCCGTAACCGACGTACTAGAAAGAACGCTGTAGCGCACAAGCCGCCGATTGCACCCGAAAGTTCCGGTGCTGAAAACAAGCTCGTGAAGAGCGTTCCGGCTCCCGCCGCTAGACCGAGTACAATCGCTTCCAGGCCATGCTTTCGTAAACTACTGATACCTCCCGCCAGAGCTACGGCGGACAACCCGTAGATCGGGTACAGCGGCAAGTTCAGGTATGCGCTTGTTATCGAAAGCTCTCGGAGGCCCATCCCGGCGAGATCCGCGCCGATCACTGTCCCAACTCCTAAAGCGCCCCACGGAACGGCACACTGTCCCCAGCTCGCCAATACTGCCGCCTTCACCGGCGAAAATCCGGCAGCTAGCAGGATCGGAGCACTTATAACAACCGCCACCCCAAATCCCGTAACTGACTCGAAAAACGGCGCGACACCAACCACTATCCCCGCCGCCAAAATTTCTTTCCGGGGCTCCAACCTTCCCAAGTACTCTGACACCGCTGCGACAGCCCCGCCAGCCGCGAGCAAGTTGTAGAGCAACAATCCACCAAACAAAACATACAAAACCCGACCCGAAGTCCCGACCCCATCCCACAATGCCCCCGGAACCCGCATACCATCCAATCCCGGCCACAAAACAGCCCCCGCAATCGCCGCACCCAGAGCAGCGGACCCCGCCCATAACGCCGACCGCCGCAAGATCAACAGAGCCACAATCGCCACCAAGAACGGTGCGAGTGCCACTATAATCCCCAGAAAATCTACCATGATAGAATTATTTCTACCAAACTTTGGAGAGGAAAGCAATGGTTCCGGGAGCGATGTCTGAGGCGGTGGCGACGGAGAAATTGGGGGCTCGGGTTCGGGAGTTGCGTCGTGAGCGGGGGTTGACGTTGCAGGGGTTGGCGGAGAAGTCGGGGGTGAGTCGCGCCATGATCTCGAAGCTCGAACGGGGCGAGAAGAACCCAACCCTGGTAATAGCAGCCAGGCTGGCCGAAGGTCTAGAAGTCACGCTTTCCCAACTAGCCGGAATGGAAGAACGCCGCGAAGTCATCGTCGTGCCGAAAGACCGCCGCATGACCATGCGAGATCCCGAGACCGGCTTCGAGCGTCAGCTACTCTCGCCATCCTTCGCCAGAGGCGGCCTGGAGTTCGTTCGGAACGTCATCCCGGAGGATGCGACTTCGGGTGAGTTCCCGCCTCACAAGAAAGGTGCCGAGGAGTACATCGTGGTCGAACGGGGCCGAATGCTCGCGATACTCGGTGGAGAGGAACACCTTTTGGAGGAGGGTGACTCACTCTACTTCGAGGCTGATGTAGCGCATCGCTTCGATAACGCGGGTGAGGGAGAGTGTAGTTACTACCTCGTTATAAGTTCCGGCGGTGCTTGAGGTAAAGTAGCGTCACGAAGCAGTGAGTCAGCTATCCGGGCAGCATATCGCTTGCTCAGGATCGTGGCCAGGTCTACAGTCCGTAGCGTCCAGTGGCTAGTTGCTGTAGGACGCGCTCTCGCAGTTCTGGGAGGTCGTCTGTGGCTTTCAATGGTTCCAGGAGATCCCGGACGCCGTCGGGTGGGGTTTGGTTTTCCGGGAGTATTAGGTGAGTTCCATCGCGCATCTCGAAGAGGCGTTTGCGTCCACCGCGTTTGCCGCGTTTGGAGCGGTCTTCACCGTTGACTTCCACTATGTCGAGGGAGTAGTCGATCATGGGTGCCGAGGCTATTGCGCCACCGACACCGTAGGCGTCGCAGATTGGGTTGAGGTGCAGGATGTATTCGACGTCGATGCCGCCAGAGGCGAATATTTTGACGTGGTCGAAGCCATTCCGGTCAAGCTCCCAGCGGACCTCGCGCATCAGGTCTCGGAAGTCTCCGCGCCGGTTGCCGGGGGTGTCGAGGCGGACGGCTTCAATGGAGTCCGGGATGGCGCGGGCGGCGATCAGGGCTCCGAATTTCTCGTCGTCGAAGGTGTCTATGAGTATGGTGCGTGGCACGTCCGGGCTCACGGCTTCATCGAACGCTTTCGCGGTCTCTGCGGTAGAGCCGATCACGAGCGCCAGAGCATGAGGCAGGGTTCCGCTGGAAGGGATGCCGAACCTCTGAGTAGCCAGGTCGACCGCTACGGAGTCACATCCTCCGAGGTAGGCATTTCGTTCGATCATGGGCGTTATGGACGGATGCATCCGACGAGCCCCGAAGGAGACGACCGGCTTGTCGCCCGCTGCGATGCGACACCGGGCCGCGCCCGTCGCGATTCCGGACGCCTGACACAACAATCCGAGGATGGCCGTCTCATGTTCGGCGAACGCTCCATAGGGACCGGTGAGAGTCATGATCGGCTCGAAAGGGCGGCAGATCGTACCTTCCGGCACCGCCAAAGCCTCGACATCCACATCCGCGAGTAACGTAGCAACTTCGTCCAACCCGGCGACCACGAACCACTTGTCCGGATCGCTACTCTTCAGCATCACCTCTACGTGAACGGGTGAATCCTCCAAGCCCTGCGCTCGCAAGACTTCCATAGTGCGGTGAAAGTACGAATCCGCGACATCCGCACGCAATATTTCTCTGTCCGTCGCTGTGTTGAATCGACGCGGTTCGCCGGTGGAACTTTGTTCGCTCAATCCGTCCGCCCTTTCCGCTGACCTGTATGCTGCGTATGATAGCCAATTGTGGAGACTACGGAAGGGAAACAAACGAAAACTCATACATTCGCCGCCGCCGCTGGCACACCTTACGCCGCGTCCGCCGCCGCGGAAGTTTATAAAGCAGGAGGAAACGCCGCCGACGCTGCCGTGGCCGCCGCCGCTGCCGTCGCCGTCACCGAACCCTTGATGAGTTCGGTAGGTGGGGGAGGTTTCGCGCTTGTGCGGGATCCATCGGGCAATGCTGAGTTGATCGACTACTTCGACGCGATGCCGGGGAAGGGACTGCCGCCGGAGGCTTTCGGAGCCGGAGGAAACCCTCAGAAAGTCGTCTTGAAATACGGGGCGGGGGTCGATTCGATCATCGGTGGCGCTTCGTGTGGGGTTCCAGGTTCTTTCCGGGGTTGGGAGATGCTGCTGGAGCGGCATGGACGACTCACGCTGCGGGAGGCATTGCAACCCGCGATCCGCCTGGCGAGAGACGGTTTCCGGTTGTGCCGTACGGCTGGAATGTGGTTTGCTGTCGCCGAGGAAGTTCTGAGGCTAACCGACGAGACCCGCAAAAACTTCTACAAAGGCGAGCGCGTCTACCTGGAAGGAGAGGAGATCTCCTTTCCCGATCTCGCCAATACCATGCAAGCCGTCGGCGAAGCGGGCGCGAACCTGTTCTACGAAGGTGAACTAGCGGACCAAATATCCACCTACGTCCGCAAGATGGGCGGCCTCATAACATCGCAAGACCTGGCGGAATACCAACCGATAGTGCGTGAGCCGCTCTCTGTGGGATTCGGGCCGGGTGAGATCTTCACCAACGGATCACCCTCAGCCGGTGGTGCGACTCTAGCCCAGATGCTCAAGATAGTCTCCGGCTACGACCTGTCGGACATGCCGGACCCCGACTACGTTCAGGCGCTCGCTGGAGCCATGAAACTCGCCCTCGAAGACCGCCAGACAGCCTACACCGACGAGACCAAAAACGCAGCCGTAGCCGCTCACCTGACGAGTGAGGAGTACGCCAAAAAGCAACGCGCCCGCATCTTCGGGGCATTCGGTTCGCCGCACACCACGCATCTATCCTGCGTGGACGACGAAGGATACGCTGTCTCCATAACGGCCAGCATGGGTT
This sequence comes from Rubrobacteraceae bacterium, assembly GCA_041748475.1. Taxonomy (GTDB): domain Bacteria; phylum Actinomycetota; class Rubrobacteria; order Rubrobacterales; family Rubrobacteraceae; genus JACDDK01. The sequence goes on from JBGTDE010000302.1 coordinate 16,985, forward strand.
ACGGTTCCGGCATCGTCATCCCTGGAACGGGGATTCCCATGAGCAACACGCTCGGAGAGCCGGAGTTGAATCCAAAAGGCTTCCATGCGCTGCAGCCGGGACTGAGGCTAGTGTCGAGCATGAGTCCGACCATCGTGTCGTCCGCTGAGGGAGGTTTGATCTCCCTGGGTTCGCCCGGCGCTTCTCGGATAGCTACCGCAATATTGCAGACCATAGTCAACGTCCTGGTTCATGGAATGCCGATGACATCAGCTGTTCTAGCTCCACGTTTCCACTCCGAAGGCGGACTCTTCGCTTACGAGGCGGGATCCCGAAAAGCCAATGTCGATGCTTACGAGCGCGTACTTTCCTACGATGAGCCAAACATGTACTTCGGCGGCGTAAACGCCGTGCGCCGCACCCCCGAGGGTGTATTCGAGGCTGCCGCCGATCCTCGACGCAGTGGAGGAGTAGTCCTTGTCTGAAAACCAGCGTGCCAACGTCCAGCTTCTAGGTGTGCCGATGGATCTCGGCCAGGATCGCCGCGGAGTGGATATGGGTCCGAGCGCGATCCGCTACGCTCA
>JBGTDE010000303.1:0-1680 GCA_041748475.1 Rubrobacteraceae bacterium
CTCACCGGTTAGCATCTCGTACAGAACCACGCCCAACGAGTACTGGTCGCTCGCGAAGCCCACATGCTCACCCATCGCTTGTTCGGGGGAGATGTAGTGGGCTGTTCCGAGGATCGAACCTGTCTTGGTCATTGTGGACGACGATGCCGCCCGTGCGATGCCAAAGTCCGTTACCTTCAAGTCGCCGGAGTCGGTTATGAGGATGTTGTGGGGTTTTATGTCGCGGTGGATCACATCTCGATTATGAGCCGCTTGCAACGCCTCGGCTATCTGCAACGTGAACGCCGCCGCCGTCCGGGCCGGTAAGGCGCCTTTCTTGAGAATGCGATCCTTCAAAGTGCCACCGGGGAGATATTCCATCGCTATGTAGTAAGTACCGTCCTCGGATTCTCCACGGTCGTAGATCGAGACGATATTCGGATGTGAGAGAGCCGCCGCGCTCTGGGCTTCGCGCCGAAAACGCTCCACGAACTCGTCGTCGCTAGCGTACCGGCCACTCATCACCTTCAATGCCACATCACGTTCCAGCACGTCGTCGTGAGCCAGAAAGACATCGGCCATGCCTCCCGAGCCTAACGGTTGTTTTATCCGGTAACGTTTGTCTACATGCTGCTGCATAATCTTTAAGTACAGACCTAGCTTCCGTTGGACTTCAGGTAGGACACCATGATCTCACGCGCTACGGGTAGTGCTTGATCCTCGCCGTCTCCACCATTTTCGATGATAACAGCCACTGCTATCTCCGGGTCTTCCGCCGGTGCCGACGCGATGAACCAGGAATTTGGCTTCTCCGGCGGAACCTCCGCCGTACCAGTTTTACCAGCTACCTTCATGTTCGGTATCTTGGCTCCGGGATGCACGTCCTCCACCACGCCGACCATCATCTTCTGCAACGTGCTGGCCGTCTCGGGGTCGATGGCTTCCTGCCGTTCGCGGGGACCGGGTTTATCCAAAATGATTCCGTCTGGCGAGCGTATTTCCTTGACTATGCGGGGTTCCATCATGGTGCCGTTATTACCCACTGCGGCGGCTACCAAAGCCATCTGGAAAACATTGGATGAAGCGGTGTCCTGACCGAAGGCTACTTGGCCAAGATCTCCACCGCCGAGGTCGCTCGGGCTTACCTGCAACGGGAACTCCGCGTAAGTGTCGCCGAATCCAAAGTCTCGAGCTGTGTTGTACAGGGTGTCCGTGCCGACCTCCTCGATAGCTACTCGGGCGAAGATGGTGTTTATGGAGAGTGCCAGGGACTGGGCGAAGGTCTGGCGACCGTAGATGTTGTCGTCGTAGTTGACTACGGTGTAGCCTGGCCTCTTGTATTCGCCGGTGTCCGTGAATTTGTCGGTCGGTTTCACGCCGCTTTTCAGAGCCGCGGCGGCGGTAATGACCTTCATAATGGAGCCTGGGACGAAGAGCCCCTGTGTAGCCCGGTTAAGGAGCGGGTTGTTTGAATCTTTGGAGAGTTCGTCGAAGTTGTCGTCTATGTTGTTTGGGTCATAGGATGGGTAGGAGGCCATTGCCAGGATCTCTCCGGTTTTTGGGTCGAGAGCTACGGCGGAGCCTCGGCCTGTGTTGCTGCTGGCGATCTGGTTTTGAGCCAGGCGTTGAAGCTCGGGATCCAGGGTCAGAGTAATGTTGTTGCCGGGTTGGGGACCGCCGGAGAGCTGATTTATGAGATCG
>JBGTDE010000304.1:0-3683 GCA_041748475.1 Rubrobacteraceae bacterium
CGTGAGACGAAGTCCGGCGCGTCTTGTTGAACGAAATGACCTGCGCCGGGGACGGTGACGATTGTCAGGTCGCTCTCGATCCAATCCCAGGTATCGTTGAGGGCCGCTGGTAGCAGAGCAGCGTCTTTGAGACCGTGGATCAAGAGCGTAGGCGCGGCTATTCTGCGAGGCGGCGGACCGGATGCCTCGTATGGCTCCGCCGGATAATGCCGCTTGTAGTAGAAGAGCATGGCCTCGAAGTCCGACCGCTCGAACGCTCCTATGTACTTCTTGCGAGCTGTGGGATCTCGGACCCATCCGGCTAGTTTTTCAGCGGAGAGGGCTTCGTGCGCGTCCTCTTCTTGGAAGAATCGTGTGTAGGCGCTGGCTCGCTGTTGGTCGGGGTTGTTGGCTAGCTCGCGGGTCAGGCCAGAGAGATGTGGAAGGTTCAGGATTATTAGTCGTTCGGTCAGGTGCGTCATCCAGGTAGCGAACTGCCAGCTGATCGCACCTCCCCAATCGTGGCCGCAGATCGTGGCTCGCTCTTGGCCCTCGGCCTGTATGACGGCGGCTATATCCTCCATCAACGCTTTCATGCCGTAGTTCTCGATACCTGCGGGCTTGTCCGAGAGATTGTAGCCGCGCAGGTCCACCGCCACGACCCGATACTCTTCCGAGAGCGCAGACATCTGGTGCCGCCACGTAAACCAGAAGTCGGGGAAGCCGTGGATCATCACTACTAGCGGTCCCTCGCCCATTGCCGCGTAGTGGATGCCGACTCCTTCATTGTCGGCGTACCGGTGCTCGATCTGATCCTCGAAATCCGGCTCCACTAGCGGAGAGACTGGTTTCGACGAGACTTTCAGCAACTGGTCAAGGTCTTCGGCTTTTATGGTGGCCCCCTCTCATCCGCCTTCGCCGACGGACGGCGAATCGCCACGGAAGATCATACACGTTGTCGTAGCGTGACCATACAACTTTCCAGCCTCGTCCGTCAGGCGGGCTTCAGCGGTCGCAATACGTCCCCCGACGTGGATCGTGGTCCCTTCGCAAGAGAGTTTTCCAGTTTGAACTGAGATGGGACGCAAGAAATTGACCTTTAACTCGACGGTGGTGTATCCGACACCTGCGGGCAACGCGCTATGTACGGCGCATCCCATTGCGGAGTCGAATAGCGTGCAGGCGAGTCCTCCGTGGACGCTTCCGATGGGATTGTAGTGCTGCTCACCTGGAACGCACTCGAAGATGACCCGCCCTTCCTCGATCTCAGCCACCCCGAAACCCATCAAAGAAGCCATTGGCACGCCGGGCAACTCTGCCCGTGCCATAGCCCGCAAGTACTCCAGGCCACTCATCTCGCGAGCCGCCTCCGCGCCTGATGCCGGGTCATCCCAGGTTACCGTGAGGCTTCGCTCTGTCATACGTTCTCCCACTGTAGTGAACTCAAATAAACCTTCAAGTGCTCGACTATCCGCTGCATGTGCGCTGGTTCGTCGTGTAACCTCGCGAGCATCACAGCACCTTCGAGGCCAGCGACCACCACGCTCGCCACGCTTCGCGGATCGGTCGCCGGGTGAAGCTCTCCGCTCTCCACTCCCTTCTTTACTATGCTCCCGACAAGCCGCAGCCAATCACGCCCCGCCTCACGGGCACGTTCCTTTAGCGCCGGATGTGCGTCGGTGGATTCCACAGCGGTGTTTAGTATCGGACAGCCACCAGCTACCGGCGGGTCTTCTGCCAGAACACCCAGCACGTCCAAGACCGCTGAGAGTTTTTCGAGGGCGGTTCCCCTGTATTGCAAAGCCTGGTCGAGGCGGTCCTGCAGGATCCCGATCGTGTGGTCGAAGGATTCGAGCGCGAGTTGCTCCTTGCTACCGAAATGGTTGTAGATTCCACCTTTCTCCATCCCGGTCGCCCGTACCACGTCACCCATCGAAGCCCCGAAGTATCCTTTCGTATTGAAGACTGGCGCGGAACTTTCGAGGATTCTCTGTCGCGTCCTGTCGCCCTTCGTATTCATTCCGCGTCCACCACCGCCACGGTGCACCGGGAGACGCAGACGAGCTTCTCTTCCTCGTCGGTGATGCGGATCTCCCACACCTGGCTCGTGCGCCCGACGTGTACCGGCGTTCCAACCGCCCGGATCGAACCATTCTTTTTGGGCCGGACGTGACTGGCGGAGATCTCCGCTCCAAACGCCGCCTTCCCTGGTGGACAGTTCAAGAAGCCGCCGACGCTCGCCACGCTCTCTGCTAGCACTACGCTCACGCCGCCATGCAAATAGCCAAAAGGCTGATGGTGACGCTCGTCGACCGGCATCGTCGCGACTACTCGCTCTGGCGAAAGCTCCACAAACTCCACACCGAGATCCCGCGTGACCCCGCCCGCACTCCTCATTACCTCCGCAATGTCCACCAAAACCTCCTATCCACTCTAACCAACCAGTAAGATCATTAGCATCATAACAAACCGATCAGTCGGTTTTAAGTATAGGAATTCGTGTGGCTTATATTGGGGTATGCTGTTGCTTCTCTGAGAATTTTCATAGTAGAGGAGGGTTTGTTTTGAAGTGGCTTATAACGGGTGGTTGCGGGTTTATCGGGACGGCGGTTATTCAGTCTCTGGTGCGTGAGGGTGGGCACGACGTTCGTGTTCTGGACAACTTCGCGGTTGGTGCGCCGGATGACTTGCGGGTCGTCTGCGACTTTTCGGAAGGTGAGGCTGACGGGCCGATCCCTTCGGGGGTGCAGTTGGTTCGGGGAGATATTATGGATCAGGAGTTGGCGCTTCGGGCGACGGAGGGTGCGGATGTCATTCTGCATCTGGCCGCAAACACTGGCGTGGAGCCTTCCGTAAAAGACCCGCGCTATGATTGCATGACCAACGTGGTTGGTTTGCTCAACTACCTGGAAGCCGCCCGGCACAATGGTACGAGCCGGTTCGTTTCGGCATCGAGCGGGGCTTCGCTGGGGGCGGTGGACCCGCCGTATCACGAGGAGTTGCCTGCGCATCCCGTCTCGCCTTATGGTGCAAGCAAGGTCGCGGGTGAAGGGTATTGCTCGGCTTATTATCGGACATTTGGTGTGGATACCGTGGCGTTGCGGTTTGGGAACGTGTATGGGCCATTGTCGGGGCATAAGAACAGTGCGGTCGCCAAGTTCATCCGGCGGGCCAGGAACGGCGAGGGGATCGAGATCTACGGCGACGGAACTCAGACTCGCGATTACGTCTTTATAGACGACCTCGTGAGGGCCATAACGCTTTCGGCGACCGTCAAGGGCGTGGGTGGAGAAGTGTTCCAGATCGCCACCAGCACAGAGACAACCGTCCGCGAGCTGATAGACGAGCTGCTAGCCGTCCTGGTAACCACCGGGATAGAAGACGTACCCGTCAGTCAGACCATCCCCCGCCAGGGCGATGTCCAGCGGAACTACTCCGACACCTCCAAGGCCGAGAACCTGCTCGGCTGGAAAGCCCAGGTAGCCCTCCCCGACGGCCTCAAGCGAACCGTTGATTGGTTTATGAAACAGCCTGCGTAGAACGCCGGGCCAGCAAGTAGAGACCCGCCTGCGCGAATGCGGCGGTGCCCGCACCGAGTGCGAGAGATATCGAGACCTTATCTAGTAACCCGATATCGAGTACCGCGAGGCAGAAGATGGACGCTAGTAATCCACACGCCCAGCCTAAAGCCGCCAGACGAGCGC
>JBGTDE010000305.1:0-5607 GCA_041748475.1 Rubrobacteraceae bacterium
CCCAACAGCCTCATTCAAGGACCGGGGCATGACGGTCGCTCTCTCGCGAGCGGTCGCCGAAGGTAGTCGGGCGTGCATCTGCGCTTCCACAGGGAACACGGCGGCCGCGGCCGCGGCCTACGCTGGACGAGCGGGCATCGAATGCTTCGTGATGGTTCCGGTCGGTAAGATCGCGCTGGGCAAAGCGGTCCAAGTACTCGCGCACGGCGCGAAGATAGTGCAGATCGAAGGCAACTTCGATGCGGCTTTGCGCCTCTCTAAGCAGGCTGCAGAGGCGCTGGGCGACGTAGCTCTGGTGAATTCCGTTAATCCGGATCGGATCCAGGGCCAGAAAACAGCCTCTTTCGAGGTCTGCGAATCTCTGGGCCGCCCACCGGACGCTCTCGCTCTACCCGTCGGCAACGCCGGTAACATCACCGCGTACTGGAAGGGTTTCTCGGAGTGGCGCGAGGCCGGAAAATCCGCGTACGCCCCCCGGATGCTCGGCTTTCAAGCGGAAGGCGCGTCGCCACTGGTAGCGGGACACGACTTCGAGAATCCCGAGACGATAGCCAGCGCAATCCGAATTGGCGCTCCAGCGAGCAAGGATGGGGCGAAGAGAGCCGTGGATGAGTCCGGGGGTGCTATAGAGAGCGTGACGGACGAGGAGATCCTCGAAGCCCAGAGTCTTCTGGCTCGCGAGGAGGGCGTGTTTTGCGAACCGGCTTCGGCGGCGGGGGTCGCTGGGTTGTTGAAGCTGGCTCGGGAGGGACGAGCGCCTGAGGGGACTGTCGTTAGCGTGTTGACGGGGCATGGGTTGAAGGATCCAGACGTAATACTGTCACGGGTGGAGTTGCCGGAGCCTGTCGAAGCGACGTTCGAAGCAATATCCGGGGTCATGGAGCAGTCGCGGGCGTGAAGCGGTGATCTCGGTTCGAGTTCCAGCGACTTCGGCCAATCTGGGACCGGGATACGACGCTGTCGGACTCGCGCTCTCGCTGTCGATGAGAATCAGCCTGGAGCGTTCGTCGCACCCGATAGTCGAAGTTCGGGGCGTTGGGGCAGGCTTGATCCCGCACACCCCCGAACATCCAGCGTACCGGGCAGCCCGCTTCGTGGCGGAACTAGCCGGAGACTCGGACGCGCACTTTCACCTGATCCAGGAGAACGACATCCCCCCGGCTCGCGGCCTCGGAGGATCGGCGGCTGCCCTGGTCGGTGGAGCGGTCGCGGCGAACGACCTTCTCGAACGCGCCCTGGCCCCCCCGGACCTGCTAAACGTCGTCTGCGACCTGGACGGCCACCCGGACAACGCCGCCCCCGCACTGCTGGGAGGGCTTGTCATCGGCACCCTCACCCCCGAAGGCGTGCGGGCCGTTCGCCTCGAACCTAAAGACCTGAAGGCTGTAGTCGCCGTCCCGGACTTCGAAGTCTCGACCACCGCCGCCCGACGCGCACTCCCGGAACACGTCCCGCACGGAGACGCCGCCTTCAACGTGGGCCGCTCGGGACTACTGCTGGGCGCTCTGGCAACCGGCGAATACGGACTCTTGCGCGTGGCGATGCAAGACCGACTGCATCAGCCATACCGGGCGCACTTGATCCCCGGTTTAGCAGACGTAATAAACGCCGCGCACTCAACCGGCGCCTATGGAGCTTGTCTCTCGGGCTCCGGTCCAACGGTCCTGGCCTTCGCTCCAAAAGAGACCGCCGCTGCGATAGCTCCAGCCATGCGAGACGCCTTCGAGGAGAACGACGTGCTGGCTCAAGTCTGGGTCTTGGACGTAGATCTCGGAGGTGCCCGCGTAGAACCACCGGGCGAAGTATCCGCGCCGAGTCCATTGCCAGTAGTCTAAGAGAAGCGCAGCACATCAGTTTTACCCGACCACCCAACCGACTTGCACCTCAATACGCACAGAAAAGCGGCCAGCCGGTAGATTCCGACTGGCCGCTTGGGATTAGCTACTTACTAGAAGCTTAGTAGAACGAGACGTGGACGTGGTCGAAGTGGTTGGCGGTGACAGAGCCACGATCCTCCATCGGTTCCCAGCCACTTCCGAAGTTGATCTGCTGCTCGTAGATCACGTAGTTGACTCCGAAGCCGCCCATGTTCCCGAGTACGTAGTCGGCAACCTCGTAGCCTGGCGCGCCCGAGACCATAACATCCAGCGCGAGACCAGAACCGTGGTCCCCGCCGTCACCGGCCCTGAAGCCGTAGATCGGATACCCGAACTGAGCCGACAACGTACATCCGACCTCAGCAACGTGCGGCTGCACACCTCCGAAGGTATCCCCACAAGAACCCCCACCGCTACTGGGAGCGGGTGCTGGCTCCGGGGCTGGCGTCGCCGCATCCACCGGAGTAGACACCACTTCCTCAGCAGCGGCCTCGTCCGTTGCGGCCTGCTCTTCAGCGGCTTGGTCTGCAGCAGCTTGGTCTGCAGCAGCTTGATCCGCAGCAGCTTGATCCGCAGCAGCTTGTTCAGCAGCAGCCTGGTCGATGGCAGCTTGTTCAGCAGCGGCTTCTTCTGCGGCGACCTGCTCAGCGGCGGCCTGCTTCGCAGCTTTTTCAGCGGCTTCAACATCTGCGGCGGCTTGGTCGATAGCGGCTTGTTCAGCGTCGGCTTCCTCGGCGGCGGCTTGGTCCGCTGCGGCCTGCTCGGCTGCTTTCTGTGCAGCTTCGGCTTCGGCAGCGGCTTCTTCCGCGGCAGCTTGGTCGATAGCGGCCTGATCATCAGCGGCTTCTTCTGCGGCAGCCTGATCCGCTGCGGCCTGTTCGGCGGCGGCTTGGTCGGCTGCAGCCTGCTCTTTGGTGTCCTGACGGGCAGCCTGGCGTTGGGCGGCCTGTTCGGCGGCGCGATCCGCTGCGGCCTGCTCAATGGCAGCCTGTTCGGCGGCCTGACGGGCGGCCTCAGCCTCGGCTTTGCGCTCGGCGGCGGCCTGTTCGGCGGCTTCGGCTTCGGCAGCGGCTTGGTTACGGGCATCCTTCTTGGCCGCGAGAGCCGCCTGACGCTCGGCTTCCTCTGCGGCTAGCTGGGCCTGACGCTCGGCTTCCTTAGCGGAAGCTTCAGCGGCGGCACGCTTCTCGGCCCGCTCGGCGGCACGCTCTTCGGCGGCTTTGCGCTCGGCTTCGAGATCTTCCCTAGAGGTGTCTTCTTGGACCTGCGCGACCGGAGTAACTTTGACCGGTCCTTGCTCGGCTTGAGCGGCGGCGGCCTGTTCAGCGGCGGCTTGGGCAGCGGCCAGAGCTTCCTGGGCTCGGCGAGCCTGCGCCTCTTCTATGGCGGCTTGCAGATTGGCGTCCAGGGAGCCCAGGTAATCCTCGGCTTCAGTGCGAGCGGCTTCGGCCTGATCCTTCTGCTTCATGGCTTCTTCGAGGGTGGCTACGCGCTTGTCGCGCTGCTCTTGCAGCTTGGCTTGCTCGGCTTCGAGGTTGTTCTTGGCTGTCTCCACGGCGTCGAAGCGATCCCGCTCGTTGCCCAGAAGTCGCAGCCACAGATCCACCCTCGTCGTGAACTCGGAGAAGTCTTTTGTGCCAACAAGCACATCCATGAATCCTACGTTGCCACTCTTGTAGACTTGCTCAGCGGCATTTTCGAGGCTCTTCTGAGCCTCGGCGAGTTCTTTTTCGGTCTCGGCGAGATCGCTCTCGGTATCGCTCATCTCTTTGTCCAGGGAGTTGAGTCCCAGCAGAGCACTATCGTAGGCCTCGTAAGAAACGCTAGCCTCCGTACGAAGCCCTTCCAAACGCTCTTGAGCTTGCGCGATCTCGGATTTCTGGTTTTGCGCTCCCCCAGGGACAGCCCCAGCAGGAACCCCCAACGCAAACACAAACACTCCGAGCACACCGAAAATCAGACACGACTTTATCCGCCGAGACATAAGCCCCCTTCATCCCTCTAACTAAATATCGACTTCATTACAAGGGGAACTTTTAAGAGGATCCCCCCTCCAGATGCCGCCACACTTTAGAACATTCACCTTTCAAAGCAACAACCTAAATGTTGCATAACCGAACCATTCCTCAGAGAAATCCCCGCAAAACCGCAAATTATTCTGTGTCTGTATCGCAACTGTTTTTTAATATTTCTTAACAATCGCAATGCCGATGTTACGGTGTGGGTACCCGAGGAGTGATTCGTGATGGTGTGATCTGTGAATATTTTCGGTTTGCGGTCTATTAAAGGGCTATGTGCAACTTGACAAACGGGTGTGGGGTGGCTAGTCTTGCGGCAATTGCAATCTAGTGAGCGAGGCGGCGTTGTTCGGAGTTTCGAAAAATCGGCAGATAGAGATATCGGGTCTCAAGCTCGGTGCCGCGTTTATGCTCGCTCCCCCCATCCACCCACGAGTACCCACGGTAGCTGTACCCGTAGCCGACCGGCGACTAATTAGCCGGGCGGGCCGGGACGGCATCATCCGGTCCGCCTAGAGCCGCGATACGGGGTCTCCCCGCTCTCCGGCAAGGCAGCGACACAGCACCGACTTCTAACAGAGACGAATGGGGAACACCGTGGAGAACACCGCTTTTAACAGTTTGAATATCGAATATAAGCCGCGAACCGGCAGTGAGGCTATATGTGAGGCTCTTTTGGATGAAGGGGTCGAGTATCTGTTTGGGTATCCGGGAGGGGCGATCATGCCTTTCTACGATACTCTCCCGGATTACCCGCTCAAACACGTTCTAACTCGCCACGAACAAGCCGCCGCCCACGCCGCCGACGGATACGCGAGAGCGACGGGGCAGGTCGGAGTGGTGATCGCAACCAGCGGGCCGGGAGCCACGAACCTCGTGACCGGGCTCGCCACCGCCCAGATGGACTCCGTGCCTCTCGTGGCTATAACGGGGCAGGTTGGGCGTCCGGCTCTGGGCAAGGACTCGTTCCAGGAGACGAACGTCATGGGTATGACGCTACCGTTCACCAAGCACTCGTTCCTCGTCGAAGACCCGGATGAACTCTATCCGACGATGCGGCGGGCATTCGAGATCGCCCGCAGTGGCAGGCCCGGCCCCGTCCTCGTGGATGTTCCAAAGGACGTGCAGTTCGCCGCCTGCAACGACAACGGCTATCGGCGGCTGAAGGAAGCTACCGCGCCGGTCGAATCGCCAGGCCTCGAACGGGCCGCGATGCTCCTGCGGGGGGCGAAGCGTCCACTCATTCTGGCCGGTCACGGCGTTACGCTGTCGGGGGCGGAGATGGAGTTGAGGTTGCTCGCGGAGCGGACGGGGATACCGGTCGTTACTACTTTACTCGGGATCAGCGCTTTCCCGGAAGACCATCCGCTGTATCTGGGGTGGCCGGGGATGCACGGTCAGGCCAGCGTCAATCGGGCGATAGACCGTTCGGATATGTTGTTCGCCATCGGGATGCGGTTCGACGATAGGATCACCGGCGCCATCGGCAAGTTCGCCCAGAACGCGAAGGTCATCCACATAGACGTAGACCCGTCCGAGCTTGGAAAGGTCATCAAGCCGACTATAGGAATAGCCGCCGACGCGAAATCCGCGATGCGTTCGATCCTCGGTCACCTCGATAACGTTACTGACGAGGCCGAAGGCTGCGTAGCCGATGGATGCTCCGAGTGGCGGGAAGAGCTGGCAGAGAGTCAGGTGCCGGAGAAGAAGCG
>JBGTDE010000306.1:0-3090 GCA_041748475.1 Rubrobacteraceae bacterium
GATCACGGCTACATCGGATACGTCCTCGCTATCAACAACGACTTCTACGACAAGCTGCCAGACGATCTCAAAAAGGCCGTCGACGATTCAGCCAAAGAGGCCAGCAACTACAACCGGGAGATCGCAGCGGACCTCAATCAGAAGGCCAAAGATAAGATCGAGAAGGGCGGCAAGTCGAAGATCACCAAGCTCAGCGACAGCGAACGCCAGGATTTCAAGGATGCCGTCGTCCCGAGCGTGTGGAAACAATACTCCGACATTATCGGGAAAGACCTCATCGACGAACTTCTGAAGAAACAAGGATGAGAGTAAACAGGTAACGAGTGTTGAGGGAGCGGCTCTCGGTCGTTCCCTCTAGTAGGAGGAGGAGAATTGCACGGCTTCGATCGGGTGCTTACCTGGATAGAGAATTCCCTGGCGGCGCTCGCGCTCGGGGGAGCGACCGTCATAGCGATCGCGGGCGTCATAATGCGCTACGTTTTTGGGGACGGCATCTTCTGGTCGGAGGAGGCGGTCATATTTCTGGTCATCCTCTCTACGTTTATCGGGGCCGTTATCACGCTACGACACAATGAGCACGTCAACGTGGACATAATGCCCGCGTTGCTCGGTGAGCGAGGGAAGTGGGTCTTCGCGATGCTCGGGACTCTTCTGCTCGTGATCTACTGCGGCGTTATCGGCGCGTACGCCTGGATCCTGATCTTCGAGCCCGCCGCGAGCAACACGATCACACCCTCCCTCAAGCTTCCGCTGTGGGTCGTCGAACTCTCTCTCCCAATAGGTCTGACGCTGATGTTCCTGCGCTCGATGGAGGTCCTCTACCGCACCGCCCGTGGCCAAGTCGCGTTCCCCGAAGCCGAAGAGAACGAGTTCGCCGAAGACACACCGGAAGGCTCTCTATCCACGACTGGCGAAGCTGACAGCCGGGATCCCGACGCAGACGACCGAGACGAGAGGAGCGACCGATGAGCGAAGCCTCGATCGTTCTGTTCGTGATCTTCTTTTTACTGTTGCTTACTTCGACGCCGATAGCCGTGGCGCTCGGGCTGGCGACCTTCGCGTATTTCTTCTACTACACGACGATCCCGTTGACCCAAGTCCCGGAGACGCTCTTCAATGCACTCAACACGTTCCCGTTGATGGCGATACCATTCTTCGTGCTAGCGGCGAACATTATGAGTCAGGGCGGCATCAGTCGACGGCTTACCGAGGCAGCCAACGCGGTCGTCGGAGGATTCCAGGGCGGTCTTGCCATGACCGCCGTGATCTCTTGTATGTTCTTCGCGGCTATCTCCGGTTCTAGCCCGGCAACCGTGGTCGCTGTCGGCACGCTCCTCATACCGGCCATGATAAGGAGCGGCTACGGTCGCAACTTCTCCACGGGCGTAATCGCCACCTCCGGCTCTCTGGGCATCCTGATACCACCATCCATACCGCTTATCGTGTACGGCATCGCGACGGAGGTCTCCATCGGCGACCTGTTCATCGCTGGGGTGCTGCCGGGCATCATGGCCGGGTTGATGCTATTAGGATTGGTGGTATTTATCTCGCGGCGGCGTGGCTATGGGTCGGGTGAGCAAGCGATACAGATGAGCGGCGCGCAGCGCGTGCGGGCTTTCAGGGACGCCTTCCTGAGCCTACTGCTTCCGGCCTTCGTGTTGGGCGGCATCTACGGCGGCATTTTTACTCCGACCGAGGCGGCGGCGATGGCCGTGTTCTACGCTCTGATCGTCTCGCTGGTCTTCTATCGTGAGATTGGGTTGAAGGATCTTCCGAGCATAATTCTCAAATCTTCTCGGACCTCGGCAATGATCATGTTCATCATCGCCAACGGCATCCTCTTCTCATTCGTCCTGACCTCCGAGCGTATTCCCGGTGAGGTCACCAACCTCTTCGTAAGCCTGGATCTGAACCGCTGGGTTTTCCTGCTGTTGGTGAACGTTCTGCTTCTCATAGTCGGGGCATTCATGGAGACATCTAGCGCTATCCTAATCCTGGCCCCTATCCTTCTGCCGGTTGGCCTGGAACTCGGGGTGGACCCAGTACATCTCGGCATCATCATGGTCATGAACCTTGAGATTGGGATGGTGACCCCACCCTTGGGTCTGAACCTCTTCGTGGCGAGCGGCATGTCGGGTATGTCGGTTTTGCAGGTGGCGCGGGCCGCGTTACCGAGCGCCCTCGTGCTGCTGGTCGCGCTGATGATCGTGACCTACATCCCTGAGATCGCTCTGGCTTTCCTGGAGACGGCGGATACTAAGGGCGGCTGAAAAAACCCGCGCCCAGGCTGTGGGCCAATAGGCGGACGTTCGCGAGCCGCTAGCGAATTTTCGAGAGAGATAGGAGAATTTCTGATGCGTGAGGTCCATGTGGACGAAGTGACCGAGGTTGTGCGCGATTTGTGCATCGAAACGAACACGTGTCTGCGCGACGATCACCTCTCGGCCATGCGCCGGGCGCGGAATGACGAAGAATCACCGCTCGGCGTGGAAGTTTTGGACCGTCTGCTTGAGAACGCGAGCGTCTCTTGCGGCGAGGGCGTTCCGTTCTGCCAGGATACCGGGTACGCGGTTTTCTTCGTGGATCTCGGCCAGGAAGTAAGGTTCGTTGGAGGGGAGATCGGGGCTGCGATAGACGAGGGTGTCCGTCGTGGCTACGGTGAAGGCTATCTCCGTGCCTCGATGGTGAAGAGCCCCGTGGATCGCGTGAATACGGGAGACAACACTCCGGCGGTGGTCTACTACGATCTCATTCCCGGCGACGGACTTAAACTTACGATGCTCGTCAAAGGTGGCGGCTGCGACAACATGAGTGCATTGAAGATGCTCACCCCCGCCGAGGGTGTCCCGGCCATGAAAGAGTTTGTCGTGGAGACGATAGAGAAAGCCGGGCCGAACGCGAGCCCTCCACTCACGGTCGGAGTTGGGATCGGGGGACCGTTCGAGAAGGCCGCGCAACTGGCGAAGAAGGCTCTGACTCGCACGTCCGGAGAGCCAAACCCAGACGCGAAGCTCGCGGAGTTGGAGCGGGAGTTGCTGGAGGAGATCAACGCGACGGGCATCGGCCCGGCGGGGTACGGAGGCACCCAGA
>JBGTDE010000307.1:0-8832 GCA_041748475.1 Rubrobacteraceae bacterium
GCGTCGAGTGGTCGAGAGACGGTAATTCGCCAATTGTTGTGTAACAGCAATTGGGAGCTAGACAAGAACACTCATAAGTTTGTACCAAGTCTTGCGCTGCAGCTCACCAGATTGTCGAGTTCCGTAAGGTACCGTGGCTGCGAGATTAATGAGTTTCCTAACCATTTTGGGACGATCCGGCTAACTTCGGTAAGATCACTACATGCTACGGGATAATAGTAAGTTGTTGTCGGAAAAGGTTACGCTGCGGGCGTTGCTCTTGGCTCTGGGCATTGCGCTAGCCGGAGTAGTGATTCTGTGGATTTCTATCTCGATTCCACAAGGGTACCCAGTGTGGCAAGCGCTCGTGCGCGAAAGTGGCGCATTGCTATTCATCACGGGTGTCATCACGCTGCTGTAGTAGGATCTCTACGGCAAGAGGGCTTTACTGGATGAAGTGCTCGCCAAAGCGCAACTGTCCAAGGACATCGATGTAGCGGGCATCGACCGGGTTATGGATAGTTTTCAGAGTAGGAACCTAGATTGGATGCCCTATTTTGATAAGGCGAGCACGCTCGACATCTTCTTCGCCTAAGATCATACCTGGAGAAATACCCACCTTGAGGACTTGAAGCTACTCGCTGGAACCGTGGGTTCTCCTCCCGACCTTTTGATGAACTAGCTTGACCAGAACGTGGGCTCTTTGAGCGGATCACAAGAGTAGCCTCTAGTACGCAGATGTGGACGAGTCAAGTATGTGAACGTCCTACTAAACTTTGGGCTATGGCCCGCGCCGTGTCGAGAGGCTCTGGACTCTTGCGCATGGACGCTGTCACTGTTGCGCCTTCCAAGAGCAGCAATAACTCCTCAGCTAGTGTTTCAGGCTCGTGCAAACCAGCCTGCGCCGCAAGGCTGGCTAAGTGCTACTGAACTCCTTTCTTATGTGAAAGCGCCACCGCACGAGCAGGATGATCCGGGTCGGCAATTTCTGTGGCCGCGTTGATAAAGGCGCATCCTCTGTAATCGTCGCCTACCAGCCACTCCCCATAAGCCTCGAAGGTTGCCAGCAAACGCTCTTTGGGATCTTCGTAACGATTCGTGGTCTCTTCCAGAGACATACGCCATCTCTCATCCCGGTCCCGCAGATAAGCGGCCACGAGTTCGTCCTTCCCGCCGAAGTTATTGTAGAGAATCCTCTTTGACACACCAGCATGCTCAACAATCGTGTCTACTCCGGTAGCCGTTATCCCATTGCGATAGAAAAGATCCGAAGCGCTCCTCAAAACCTTTTCGGCAGCGGGCCTCTTTCTCGTCGTACTTTTCAGCGCATTGTCTTTCTCGATCATCGCTAACCTTTCGCCCATTTCCTCTTGGTTATACAAGTCTGTGTACTTACAATAGCCTGAGTATACATACCTGTGTACTCAGGAGGTTGAAATGGATCTCAGAGCTGGAAGGAGAACAGCGATGGGTTTGGCGCGGAGGGTGATGCGGCGGTTGGTGGATTTCTACCGAGAGTTAGATCGTGGGCTTGCGGTCATGCGTGGCGAGGAGGCCGTTGCGGGATACACGCCTGGGATCGACTGGACAAGGTAGAGAGGTAGAAGAGCTGTTCGGACCGTCGGTGCCGCAGAGAGCGTTCTGCGCGATGAGAGGTGCGACAAACATTATCCTCGGGCTGTTGCCAGCCGGATTGGCGATGATCGCGGTTACCTACGGGTTGGCCCGTTTTGCCTACAGGCTGTTCTTGCCCGAGCTGCGTGAGGCGTTTGGTCTGAACGCTGCGGTGCTGGGCTTGATCGTCTCCGGCTCTTATGTGGGGTACTGCGTGGCGATAACGATCTCTCTTATCTACACCTCGAAGGTAGGACCGCGTTTTATGGTCGCCTACAGCTTTCTGAAGTGGAAAGCGTGCGCCGTTGGCAGCTGGTCTTCAGTAGGTAGAGACCTCGTT
Source organism: Rubrobacteraceae bacterium (assembly GCA_041748475.1). Taxonomy (GTDB): domain Bacteria; phylum Actinomycetota; class Rubrobacteria; order Rubrobacterales; family Rubrobacteraceae; genus JACDDK01. The sequence continues at coordinate 1,934 of JBGTDE010000307.1, forward strand.
CAAGATCTCGTGGCAGCAATGCGTTAGTAATTCAACAACGGAGCGGGATGCCACCGCGCCGTCATCCGAAAATGGTGCGGCTCCGTATTGGTTGGTGAAGCATATCACTTGCGCAAAAACGGAAGATGAGGGCAATCAAAGGTGGACAAGTAATGAACGAGGACCGATCACCTACACTCGCGACATCCGGGGCACCCGGGCTTGCACCCAAACGTACACCGAAGCCGGTACTGCTCGTCGTTGACGATGATCGGGATGCTCTTGCCAATATCGGGCACCAGCTTCGTAGCCGCTACGGCGAGGACTATCGCGTCTTGTGCGAAAGCTCGGCGGAGGCGGCTCTGGGGGCGCTAGAGGGGTTCGGGGCGGCCGGTGAGGATGTGGCTGTCGTGCTCTCTGACCTGTGGATGCCCGGGATAAACGGAACAGATTTCCTGACTATCGCCCACCCCTTGCACCCAACCGCCAAGCGCGCGCTCCTCGTCGAGCGCGACGACACAACGATCCGAGAGCCGATCCTCCGGGCGATGGCCCTCGGGCGGATCGACTACTACGTGACCAAGCCCTCCCCGATCTCCCCGGATGAACAGTTTCATCGGGTCATCGCGGAGTTTCTGGACGAGTGGACGGGTGCCAACCGCCCCGGATTCGTAGCAATTCGCATCGTCGGCAAGCCGGATACACCCCGCTCCCACGAGATGAAGGACCGCTGGTCACGCAGCGGGGTCCCCTTCGAGTTCTACCCGCCAGATTCGGATGGGGGACAAGCACTCCTCTCGCGGTGGGACAAGACCCAGGATGAGCTTCCCGTAGTGATCTTGTTCGACCGTAAAGCACTCGCCGCTCCCACCAACGAGGAGGTCGTCGCCGCCTTCGCCGAGAACATACCCTTTAATGTGAACATCGAGCCGGAGGATCGGAGCTTCGATCTGGTCGTCGTTGGGGCGGGGCCCGCGGGACTTGCCGCCGCGGTTAACGGGGCTTCCGAGGGCCTCCGTACGCTGGTTCTCGACGGTGAAGCTATGGGCGGCCAGGCGGGCACAAGTTCCCTGATTCGCAACTATCTGGGCTTCCCGCGGGGAATCAGCGGCGCGGAGTTGGCGGGTCGGGCTTACCAACAGGCATGGCTGTTCGGGGCCTCCTTCCAGTTTGAGCGCCGAGTGACGGCGCTGAGTCGCAAGCCTACCCGAAACGAATCGGAGGACTTGATGGTAGCGTTGTCCGACGGAACAGAACTGGTTAGCCGGACCGTTGTCATCGCCACCGGCGCTTCTTACCGCCGCCTGGGCATTCCTGACCTCGAAGCGCTCCAGGGCGTAGGGGTGTTTTACGCCGCCGTGGCGAGTGAGGCCCAAGCCTTAGAAGGAGAGGAGGTGTACGTAGTGGGTGGTGGAAATTCCGCCGGGCAGGCTGCAGTGTACCTGTCCAAGTACGCCTCGCGCGTGACGCTCTTGGTGCGTGGTGGCTCGCTCGCAGCCAGCCTCTCCAAGTATCTGATGGAGCAGATCGGGGCGGCGGATAACGTCGAGATCCGTCTTAACACGCGGATCAAAGACGGGGGCGGGGAAGGACGGCTCCAATACTTGCTCCTTGAGGACTCTGCCTCCGGGCTCGCCGAGACCGTGCCCGCCGCGGCACTCTTCGTCGTCATCGGCGCCACGCCCCACACGGACTGGCTGCCCCGGGAGATCGAGCGGGACGAGGCCGGCTACGTCCTGACTGACCGGGACCTCTTCCCGACGGACGGTCCAGGCGGTCGAGCCTCCCGGGAGTGGCCCCTAAAACGCCTTCCGCTGCCGCTAGAGACGAGCATGCCCGGGGTCTTTACGGCCGGCGACGCGAGGCACCGGTCGATGAAGCGGGTGGCACCCGCCGTTGGCGAGGGCTCCGTATCCATCAACTCCGTTCGCGAATACTTGAACTCGGCCGCTAACGGATCCCGCCAGAAGATGCCCGGCATAAAGTCCAAATAGCTTTTCACGTTGCACGGTTATTGGCGAGGTCTCCTCTGGGTGCCTTCTATCTGAGATCTCAGGACCGCCTCCCGGCGCACGTACATGGCAACGAACAGGTCGGCGGGGTTGGGCAGTGTCCGCGCCACACTGTCGAGACGGCCCACGGCCTGATCCGCACGCGAGAGCAACCCGACCATGGCGCTATCCATGTAAACTGGCGGATCGGGCGGCAAAGGGGCCGGCACGAAAGCTGTTCGACGCCACACGACCTCCTTACTGTCTTGTAGTGAAATAAGCCGCGATATCAGCGCATCCTATTTTAACTTGGGCTCAGTAGTGAAATAAGGTGCCTGGGCTGAACGCATCGCCGAGATGAAACCTTGAGGTACACGAGAGCGGTTGAAACGCTTCGCAGCCGGGCGAAATGATCTGCGTAGTCGTATGCCCCATACTAACCAGTTGGCATTTGGAGTGTAAATACCGCGCCGCCGTTTTCGGCGTTGCTCGCTTCAAGTGCGCCGCCCTGAACACGTGCGAGATCCCGGGCGATGGCTAATCCCAGACCCGTTCCGCCGTCCGAGCGAGTACGGGAGGCTTCGGCTCGATAGAAGCGGTCGAAGAGGCGAGGCAGATGTTCGGAGGCTATGCCGGGTCCGGTGTCCGTGACGGAGGCTTGGATCCGTCTGTCTTCCCTCTTTCCGGAGATCATGATACTTCCACTTTCGGGCGTGAACCTGACGGCGTTGTCGAGGAGTGCGGCGAGTATCTGTCCAGTTCGCTCTTCATCACCCAACACTAGCAACTTGCCGGAGAGCTTGGTCTCCATGTTTATTCCCTCTGCCGCCGCTCGCGCTCGGAAACGCTCCGCAGCCTGAATTATTACCTGGGAGAGATCGAAGGTTTCCTGTTCCACGGAGAGTTTTCCGGCATCGAGGCGGGTCAGAAGCAGCAGGTCAGAGAGGACGGTGTTCATGCGATCGGTCTCAGAGAGGAGGTCGTCGGCTAGCTCGCGCTGGTCCGGGTCGGTCATGCCGCGTTGGAGGACTTCGGCGTCGGCCCGGATGAGGGTGAGGGGAGTCTTTAACTCGTGAGAAGCGTCGGCGATGAACGTCCGCTGCCGGTCGAACGAATCCTGTACCGGACGCATCGCCCGACGGGACATGAACAGACCGCCCACGGAGGCGAGTGCCAGGGCTCCGAGTCCGACGACTGCCAGCACTAAGGCGAGGGCGGTCACGGGATCCCAAACTACGCCGCGCGGCTGGGCGGCCTGAACTACCAGCACGTTGCCATCCTGCGTCTTCGCCACCGGAACGCTCACTACGCGCACGGATCCACCTTCACCCTGTAAGGTTTTTGGCTTCGGAACCATACTCGAAGCAGCACTCATCGCCGACTCTTCATACGGCAATCCGAGATACGGGTCCGAAGCACCGGATTCATCCTTCTCCGGCTCGTAGCTCGCGCTCGTGTCCACGGACATCAGTGAGTAGGCTACGTTCGAGTCCGAGGATGTGGGGATGCGAGGCTCGCTGTTATGGGTCGAAATTTTGAGCAGTTCGTCCCGCTTGGTGTTCGCCTTGTCGGTTAGCACCTCATCCTGACGACGACTCTCTATGAGAAAGAATCCACTGACTACGATGGCCCCGAAGAGCAGCAGTATTAGGGCGAGAATCCCAACGTATCCCAGCGTTAGGCGGCGGCGGATGCGATCGAACATTGCGAGCTAGTCCTGGGGATCGAAGGTGTAGCCGACACCGCGGACGGTGCGGATGCGGGAGGTCTCGCCGTTCTGGTCGAGCTTCTTGCGTAGATACGAGATGTAGAGGTCCACGACGTTCGCGTACACGTCGGCGGAGCCGTCCCAGACAGTATCCAGCAGGACTGACCGGGTGAATACTTGGCCTGGCCTCTGGAGCAGCGTCGCGAGCAGGGCGAACTCTTTGGCGGTCAGGTCTACACGTTCACCAGCGCGGCGCACTTCGTGGCGGACGGGGTCCAGGATCACATCTCCCGCCGAGAGATGGTTGCCGCTTGTCTCTTCCTTCCAGGTTCTGCGGGTGAGCGCTCGGACACGGGCTAGGAGCTCTGGGAAGGCGAAAGGCTTGGATAGATAGTCGTCGGCTCCAGCGTCTAGACCTTCAACACGGTCTTCGATCTGGTCCCGGGCAGTGAGCATCAGGACGGGAACCCCTATCTCCGCCGCCCGCAACGCCCGAACGATCTGGGTGCCGCTCCGATCCGGAAGCATCCAATCCAGCACAAGCAGATCGAAGTCCTCCGAGAGAGCGCGCGACAACCCCTCGCGCCCATCATAGGAAGTCTCTGGCGCGTAGCCTTCTTCTCCAAGTACCCGCGCGATAAGACGGGCCAGCTTCTGCTCGTCCTCGACGATCAGGATACGCTTCATCTCTTCTTTGGCTCCATTCAGTCTCACTTCAACTAACCATATTCTAGACCGGACTCAGAATATACATCCTCCAATGCTCTGTCTAAGTTTCTGTGGAAACTCTCATGATTCTCAAACACATCTCACAGATGCAAATAAGAAACTACACCCAGATTGCAGGAGAAGAAGAGAGGAGCAGAGAATCATGACCTTGCTTGATTGGATCCTGGTGGGCCTCATCGTACTGCTCGCTCTCCGGGGCTTCTACACCGGTTTTATCTCCGGGGTTCTCTCGTTAGCGGGACTGGCGCTGGGCGCTTATTTGGGCAGCCGACTGGCTCTGTATTTGGTCCAAGCAGAGCCGAATTTCGTCACCTACACGCCGTTTGTACTGCTCGCGGGTGCGCTCGTCTTTGCGGTTCTAGGCCAACTACTAGCCGGTTCGATAGGAGGTAGGATCGGGGCTTCCTTGCGCCGGATTCCCGTTGTGGGGACGCTGGATGGGATGGGAGGGGCCATCCTGGGCGCCGCAGTAGGGCTTCTATTTGTCTGGGTACTCGGAACCTTCGCTCTGCAGAGTCCGCTTCCCCAATCCTTACGCGAACCGGTCGAACGATCCGAAGTCCTCGCGGCAATGGACGAAAGGCTCCCATCGGGACTGGTTCTAGATACCATCGCAAGCCTCGACTCAATACCGCAGATCGAAGGTCCGAGGCCACGGGTAGCCGAGCCGGAGCTACCGGACTCGGGTAAGGATATCGGAGGTCAGGGAGTAGAGGATGCCACGCAAAGCGTGGTGCAGGTAGTAGCGACCGACGGTTCGGGATATGGTTCCGGGTCGTCTGGGTCCGGGTGGGTAGCCGCCCCGGAGACCGTCATCACAAACGCACACGTGATCGCCGAGAGCGGCCAGGTAACTGTGCGTCAAGAAGGTGCGTGGCAGGGATACGAGGCCAAAGTCCTCACCGTGGACCAGACCAACGACGTAGCGGTCTTGGAGGTGGATGGCCTGGACCTGCCCGTCTTACCGGTAGCCGAGCCCGAGTCCGGTGAGTCGGTGGCGATTGTGGGCTACCCGTATGGTGGTCCGCTCGACGCGGAGCCGGGCCGGATCGGAGGTACGTCACAAGCCATAACCCGCGACGCTTACGGGAACGGCCCGGTAAACCGCTACATAACCAGCATTCGCGGCGAGGCGAACCCTGGAAACTCCGGTGGTCCGGCGGTCAACGGGGAGGGTGAAGTAGTCGGGACCGTCTTCGCCAGTGCCGGTTACGGCGACATCGCCTACGCCATACCGCCGTCGGTGGTTTCGGAGCGGCTCAAAGTCGCTCAGGGTCAGGTTGCATCGACGGGTTTGCGGGAGGTGGGATCATGACGGTCGCTCTCTTGCAAGTTTCGGGCTTCAGCTTGAGTCTCGTGTTGTCGAGTGTGGTGGATTACGCCTACTACATCCTGCTCGCGTTCATCCTGGCGTGGGTTTTGATCGGCTGGTTCCCGAGCTATCCGTCTAGTGGCTTTCTTCAGGGTATCTACGACTTGGTTGGCCGGGTGGTAGACCCGATCATGCGCCCCATCAGGAGCGTGTTGCCGTCCGTCAACCTGGGTGGTTTCGCGTTGGACCTTTCGCCCATCATCGCCATCATCGCCCTCTCGATAGCCCGAAGGCTACTGCTCTGGACCATAGCGAGCTTCGTCTACCCAATCGTCGGCTAGAAGACTACAAATAGAAAAAACGGAGGAGAAACATGAAGACCAAAACTCGCAACTCCATACCAGAAGAGACACCGGAGCTTTTAGGTGCGTACATGGCCCGTATCCGTCGCGACGACCTCCTAAGCCACGAGGAGGAGATCGAACTTAGCCACCGGGTTCATAAAGGAGATACGAAAGCCCACAAGGAGTTGGTCGAAAGGAACCTTCGGCTGGTCGTATCGGTGGCGAAAAAGTACCGGCAGCAGGGTCTTCCGCTAGAGGATCTCATACAGGAGGGCAATATCGGTCTGATCACAGCGGTCGAGAAGTTCGACCCGGATAGGGGCTACAGGTTCTCCACCTACGCGACTTGGTGGATACGCCAAGCTGTGCAACGCGCCGTGGTGAACACGGGACAGGCCGTCCGGCTACCCAATCACGTCGTGGAGAAGCTGCGTACAGTACGGAAAGCGCAGGGTGAACTTACTACGGAACTTGGCCGCAAGCCGACCACCGAGGAGATCTCCTCCCACGTCGGATGGAAACCGCACGAAGTGAGTTTCGTTCTGGACGCTCCCAAAGAGATCACGAGCCTCAACAAACCACTTGGAAACGAGAAGAACGCCACGGAAGTCGGGGACATCATCGAGGATGACCGCTCCCCGGACGAAGCCGAAGCCGCCGCCCGCGAAGAAGCGGTGCTGAAGCTCCTAGAAGCGATGAAAGACCTCCCTGAGACGAGCCGCCACGTACTCATAGAACGCTACGGCCTGGAGACCGGCAAGAAGACAACCCTTAAAGAACTCGGCATCGAACTCGGTATCTCCACCGAGAGAGTCCGCCAGATACAACGGGAAGCC
>JBGTDE010000308.1:0-1876 GCA_041748475.1 Rubrobacteraceae bacterium
ATGCGTGCGGACCTGGACTCCGAATGTCTCGCGGATACTTTGCTCGACGCGCTTAATATAGACTTGTACGTCTATCAGCGCCAGGAACTCGGGATGGAGCGCGAGCGTATAGTAGGGTCGCTAAGATCCGTGGTCGAAGGATTCCGAGCGACCGAATCGTAGCCTAACTCCTTTCTCGCTTCGTGGGTTCGGCTACCGTGCGTAGCCTCGTTGGTTCGTATAATTAGCAGTGGAAGCTGAAGTTGGTCAGAGACTAGGAGACTTTTATGGCCCATCGTCGAGTAGAGCCCGGTCCCGGCCAGGAGTCGGTCTGGGATTATCCGCGTCCGCCGAGGATGGAGGACGTGGAGAAGAAAATAAAGGTCGTGTTTGGCGGTGTTACAGTTGCGTATACGATGCGGGGGAAGAGGGTTCTTGAGACCAGTCATCCGCCTGTTTATTATGTGCCACCGGAGGACATTCGGATGGAGCATCTGGAGTTGGTGGAGGGGACCACGTACTGCGAGTGGAAGGGACCAGCTCGATACTATGACCTTGTTACGGAGGAGCGGCGTGAAGAGCGAGCGGCTTGGTTTTATCCGAAGCCTGTGCCGGATTTCGCTGCACTCAAAGACTACGTAGCATTCTATCCGTCCAGGATAGATGGGTGTTGGGTAGGCGGGGAGAAGGTCGAATCACAGGCGGGGGATTTCTACGGAGGTTGGATCACACCGGAGATAGTCGGCCCATTTAAGGGTGCCGCAGGAACCTGGGGCTGGTAGTTTGACATCGAATATCGCCGATCTTCGTCACGAATACCGACACGCTACGTTAGGCAGGTCCGATGTAAGCGGCGATCCGGTAGAGCAATTCGGACGCTGGTTCGAGGAAGCAGTAGAAGCAAAGCTGCACGAACCAAACGCCATGACGGTTGCCACCGCAACCCCGGACGGACAGCCTTCCGCCCGAGTCGTGCTGATGAAGACCTTTGACGAGCATGGCTTCGTCTTCCATACCAACTATGAGGGGCGCAAGGGCCAGGAAATCGCAGCCAACCCGAGATGTGCTTTGTTGTTCTACTGGGGTGAGTTAGAGCGGCAAGTCAGGATCGAAGGCCGCGCCACCCGCGTATCCGAGGAAGAGTCCGACTCTTATTTTCGGAGTCGTCCCCGTGGCGGTCACGTGGGCGCGTGGGCCAGCGATCAGAGCCGTAAAATAGAGAACCGCGCCGCCCTGGAGGAGCGTGTCCACGCCATAGAATCCGAGTACGAGGGGATGGAAGTGCCGCGTCCGTTGCACTGGGGCGGCTATCGAATATCTCCGCAGAGCTTCGAGTTCTGGCAGGGCCGCGAGAACCGACTGCACGACCGACTCGTGTACCGGCGAGCGGGGAAGGAATGGAGCATCGAGAGGTTGCAGCCGTAGAAAGGATCTACCGGCGACCAATCCTTCGTTGCTGCTAAGATGCACGTTGTTGGTACGAGATAGGAAGGGAGTCGTCGTGAAGCTTGTAACTTATTCGGTGGAGGCTGGAGCACTCGAAGTCGGAGCTTTGGAGGGAGAGGAGATACGTCCGTTAGGCGGCTCCGCGTCCGGCATGATCGAGTTTATAGTAGCCGGTGGAAGTCCCGAGCCTGGCGAGGAGATGATCCCGCTAGCGGATGCCCGGCTGCACGCCCCGATACAGCGTCCTGCCAAACTCATCGGTATCGGCCTCAACTATTCGGATCACGCCGAGGAAACAGGCGCGGATATTCCCGAAAAACCAATAGTCTTCGGCAAATACTCGAACTCCGTCGTCGGGCATGGCGAGGCCATCCGAATTCCAGAGATAACCGAACAGGTCGACTACGAAGCCGAGCTCGCGGTAGTAATAGGTCGGGCGGCTCGCAATGTC
>JBGTDE010000309.1:0-3831 GCA_041748475.1 Rubrobacteraceae bacterium
TCAAGATGTCATCCGCAGAAGAGACTATCCCCTCTCCATACAAGAAACCCGCCGCCAACTCGAAGTCCGCGCCGGGAGTCCGCATCGTCACTGCGACGGTCTGCCGACGGTCGCCAGTAACAAGCCGTATCTCCATCGGCTCCTCGGTCGCCAACACGTCCGGCCTGACGCGCATCCGTCCGTCCTCGAAAACCCGCACACGAGTCTTGGTCTTGCTCCCGCGTCGGGACTTGACTGTTGCTTTCTTCTCCAGCATTCATCTCTCCGTTTCGACCTAGAGCTGCAAAATAGAGTGTATCAGCGGGGACTTGTTGGTATGCTTGCGGAAGTCTTGGGAAAGGATCAATGCGATGAGGCTAACCGGACTTCCAAACTTAGCTCGCTATCCGGTCGCCACCGTCAAGCGCGACGCGGAGAATATCTCCATACACTTCGGCGGGCTGGCCGAGGAACAGTGGATGAACGTACCGCTGAAATATGTCGAGGGGGATGACGAGGCCGCAGAGCTGCGGCTACTCGGACAGCTACAGGAGATCGGGTACAAAGTACGTCGTGACGAAGGATCAGGTTTCTAGTCGAACTTCCCGAGGGCTGGATACGCTTATTGGACCACATTACGCGGTAATAACGAAGTCTACACAGAGTTTCTCAACCCCCAGTTGCGCCGCCGCTTCTCGCCCACTCGCGCACCTTGCAGCTCCAGTCCGTGCTTCCGAGTGACGCGATCTCGCACACGAAAAGAGGGGCCGAATCTCTTCGGCCCCTCTTCTGCCGCTCATTGTCGCCGCTTTGGTTAGGCGGGGATCATGCCGTGCGGGTCGATGACGAACTTCTGGGCCGCGCCTTTGTCGAAGTCCTTGTAGCCTTGCGGAGCTTCGTCCAGACTGATCTTGGTGGCGTTTACGGCCTTCGCGATCTGGGCCTTGTCGTGCAGAATGCTCATCATAAGGCCGCGGTTGTACTTCATTACCGGGCACTGGCCCGTGTAGAAAGCGTGGCTCTTGGCCCAGCCGAGGCCGAACCGGATCTTGAGCGTACCTTCCTGGGCGTCCTCGTCCGCCGCACCTGGGTCGCCGGTCACGTACAAACCGGGGATACCCAACGCGCCACCGGCCCGCGTAATGGTCTGGATCTGGTTCAGGACGACCGCCGGAGCTTCCTCGCCAGCTTTGGCGGAAGCCTCGAAGCCTACAGCGTCCACGGCGCAGTCAACCTCGGGTTCGCCGACGATTTCGTTTAGTTTCTCCTCGATTGGCCCGCCGTCGCCGACGTTTATGGTCGCGCAACCGAAGGACTCGGCCTGCTTCAGCCGCTCGTCGTTGAGGTCGCCCACGATAACTACTGCTGCGCCTAGTAGCTGCGCGGAGTGGGCTGCCGCCAGTCCGACTGGACCCGCACCCGCGACGTAAACCGTTGAGCCGGTTGTTACTCCGGCGGTGTACGCACCGTGGTAGCCGGTTGGGAAGATATCCGAGAGCATGGTAAGGTCCAGGATCTTCTCCAGTGCCTGGTCCCGATCCGGGAACTTGAGCAGGTTGAAGTCCGCGAACGGCACCAACACGTACTCGGCCTGTCCGCCGATCCAGCCGCCCATATCCACGTATCCGTATGCCGAGCCCGCACGAGCTGGGTTGACGTTCATGCAAACGCCGGTCTTGCGCTCCTTGCAGTTGCGGCAACGACCGCAGGCGATGTTGAACGGCACGCTGCAGATATCCCCAACTTCCAGGAACTGCACGTCGTTGCCTTTTTCGACGATCTCGCCCGTGATCTCATGTCCCAAAGTCTGACCGACCGGAGCCGTAGTCCGACCCCGAACCATATGCTGGTCCGACCCACAAATATTGGTGGAAACTACCTTCAGAATGACCGAATGCGGAGCCTCCTGGCTCATACCCATCGCATCGGCTACCTCGCCCGGTACTTCGAGCTTCGGATACTCGATATCCTCCACCGCTACTTCGCCCGGGCTCTTGTAAACAACTACCCTGTTGTCCGCCATAATTCGGCAACTCGCTTTCTTTTAAAGGAACACTCCATGCTTGCCACCGGCTTCGAGGCCGAAAACGGCGGCTCTCTCGCTAAAATATTTCTCGCACAGACTCCTTTCCCTTCAGCCGACATGCTATTTACCAAGTAACGTTAACAGACGCTCAAACCCCGCACAACGTATTCGGTTATTAAGATTGATTAACGGTTTCGCGGGGGTGGATTTACGGGTAGAATTCACTTTCGGCTGAAAGACGGGAACCAAGTACAGACAAGCGGAGTGTATGGAAAGGGTGAGGCATGTTTCTCAAGATGTCTGAGAAAAACAGGCTTTGGGCCAAGATCCGGAACCACGTGGGCACTACTGTGGAGCATCCCATAAGCCAGGCGTCCCGAGACTTGAGATCCCGCATAAAAGACCCCGGTGTAAAAGAGACCGTGAGCGTCTGTCCGTACTGCGCGGTCGGTTGCTCTCAACTAGTCTACAGTCGCGAGGGGCGCATCATAGATATCGAGGGCAACCCTGACAGCCCCATCAACGCCGGTACTCTGTGTCCAAAGGGGTCCGCGACGTTCGGGATGCACGTCTCCCCTTATCGCAAGACGATGGTCCGGTATCGGAGGCCGTACTCCGCTGAGTGGGAGGATCTCCCGCTGGAGGAGGCGATGGATCTGATCGCCGCCCGCCTAAAGAAGACTCGCGACGAGAATTGGGAGGAAAACGACGAGCGAGGCAAGAAACTCAGCCGCTCGACCGCCATCGCCTCCATCGGTGGAGCCGCCATCGACAACGAAGAGAACTACCTCATCACCAAGCTCTTCCATTCGATGGGGATGATCCGGATAACCAACCAGGCGCGAATATGACACAGCTCCACGGTGCCCGGTCTGGGCATCACGTACGGTAGGGGCGGAGCGACCAACAGTCTGCAGGATCTCCAGAACTCCGATTGCATTCTTATACAGGGTTCCAACATGGCCGAAGCCCACCCGGTCGGCTTCCGGCACCCCATGATCGCCAAACGCAAGGGCGCGAAACTTATCCACGTCGACCCGCGCTTCACCCGCACCTCGGCGATGTGCGACATCTACGCCCCGCTCCGGCCCGGTACGGACATCGTTTTCCTGGGCGGTCTCGTCAACTATGTGTTGCAGAACGAGCAGTACTTCAAGGAGTACATCACCCACTACACAAACGCAGCCACCCTTATAAGCGAGGACTTCGAGGACGCTGACGCTTCGGGGTTCTTCTCCGGGTGGGATGACGAGAAAAAGGAGTACGACCCGACTAGTTGGCGCTACGAAGGTTCGCCCATAGACTACGCCGCTGTCGGCGGAAGCCAGGACCGCTTGCTCGGAGAGAGTCTCGGCGGGGAGCCTGACGACGGTGGCGAGCGTCCTAGCGACCCAACGCTCCAGCACCCGAGGAGCGTTCTGCAGATCCTCAAGCGTCACTTCACCAAGTACACGCCGGAGATGGTAGAGCGGATCACCGGTTGCCCCAGAGAGGCTTTCCTTGAGGTTGCCCGCAGCATCTGCGAGAACTCGGGACGCGAGAAGACGACCGCTTTCTGCTACGCGGTTGGATGGACTCAGCACTCTAAGGGAGTCCAGATCATCCGTACCGCCGCTATCCTGCAACTCCTTCTCGGAAACGTGGGCCGCCCCGGTGGGGGCGTGATGGCCCTGCGCGGCCACGCTACCATTCAAGGCTCCACCGACATCGCGACACTCTACAATCTACTGCCCGGCTACCTACAGATGCCCGACACCAGCAAAGACCACGACACCTGGCGCGATTACATCTCGGACATGACCGCCAAGACGGGATGGTGGTCAAAC
>JBGTDE010000310.1:0-6981 GCA_041748475.1 Rubrobacteraceae bacterium
AGTCCACGGCGGCATGGCCGAGTGGTTAGGCAAGGGTCTGCAAAACCCTGTACCCCGGTTCGATTCCGGGTGCCGCCTCTTACGGCTTGATACGGGCGATTAGCTCAGGGGGAGAGCGCCTTCCTGACACGGAGGAGGTCAGTGGTTCGAATCCACTATCGCCCACTAAGAAAATCTTTGTAGGTAACCTGATACTGGGAGTATGGTAAAGAAACGCGGGGTCGTTTTATGTCCGTCTACCGCAACCGTACTGCAACCCGAGGTACCAAGAGCTTCGAGCTACCAGCGAGGATTCTGGGACAATAGAGCCGACAACGCTTCGCCGGATAACGGCCTCGAGAAGAAGTAACCTTGGCCCGTGTCGCAACCCACCGACTGTAGTAGCTCGTACTGCTCGGCGGTCTCGATGCCTTCGGCGACCACCTCGAGGTTCAAGCCCCGCGCGATCCCGACGATCCCTGATACGAGCACCTCGTACTCGGGGTCGTTGGCGAACTCTCCGATGAACGACCGGTCTATCTTCAAGATGTCCATCCTGAACCGCCTGATCAGGTAGGTGAGAGAGCTGTGTCCCGTTCCGAAGTCGTCTATGGCGAGCCGCAATCCCAATTCCCTCAGCTCTCGAAGCATGGCGGCGGTTCGCTCCGGTTCTACCATCGCTACGCTCTCCGTGATCTCCAACGACAGGCAGGCGGGCTCCAGCCCCGTCTGCCGCAGCACTTCTGCCACGTCCTCGACCAGATCGGGATGTTGGAACTGACGCACGGAGAGGTTCACGTTCATCTTCAGAGGCGTGGCAAACTCCGACCGCCACGCGCAGGCCTGTCGGCAGGCTTCCGCAAGCACCCATTTCCCGAGCGGAACTATCAGGCCGGTCTCCTCGGCAACGGGGATGAACTCGTTCGGCCTGAGGAGGCCGCGTTCCGGATGCTCCCAGCGTACCAATGCCTCCGTACCGATTATGCTGCCGCTCTTGATGTCCACCAGCGGCTGGTAGTGGAGCTTGAATTGTCCCCGCGCCACCGCTTCCTTGAGATCGCGTTCCAATTTCAGACGGCGCAGAATTCTGATGTGCATGGCGGTCTCGAACATGGCGTAGCTGCCGGAGTCTTTCCTTTTAGCGTGGTACATCGCCGTGTCCGCATTGCGAAGCATTTCATCGACCGAAACATCGGCGGAGTCGCGTAAGGAAATTCCAATGCTGGTCGAGGTGAATATTTCGTGTCCGTTCAGGTAGAAAGGTTTCCGAAGCTCTTCAATAATCCGTTCGGCCATGCGGCCCGCGTCCGTTGGACTCTCCACGTCCTCGACCAGGATAGCGAGCTCGTCTCCTCCGAAGCGCGCGAGCGTGTCCTTCTGACGCAGACAAGACTTAAAGCGTTCCGCGACCGCCACCAGCAGCTGATCTCCGACCTCGTGCCCGAAGCTGTCATTGACGATCTTGAAATTGTCGAGATCCATGAAGAGCACCGCTACTATGCTCTCCAGCCGTTCGGCACGCGCAAGCGCTAGTTCTAGCCGATCCACGAACAGTTGCCGGTTAGCCAAATTAGTAAGAGAGTCATGGAACGCCTGATACCTCAGGCGCTCTTCCGCTCGCCTACGCTCGGTGATGTCTTCGTGCGCAACCACTGCCCGCGCAAGACCACCGGTAGAGAAGCGGGTCACCCGCGCTACGAACCAGCGGCGCTCAGTAGGGGAATGGCATGGGTACTCGAACGTAAACTCTTCGCGTTGGCCGCTGAGAACCGAACGGAGTTCCTCTGCAAAAACAACAGCTCCTTCGGACCAGACACCCGTTGACGAGTCGCACACTTGAAGGTAGTTGGCGCCTTCCGCCACCTTTTGTCCGGTACCCCCGTTGGATTCGTCGAGGTCTCGCCACGTCTTGTTGACAGCAAGGATAGTGCCAGACTCGTCCACGATAGCTATCTGCGCAGAGAGGCTGTTCAGCGTGGAGCGGGAAAAGGCTTCGGAATCGCGCAAGGCCTCTTCCATCCGCTTACGCTCAGTGATGTCGCTGAAGGTACAGATGATCTGTTGAACGCCGCCTTGAGCGTCCAACTGCGGTTCGGCATTCACCAGCAACCATACCCGGTCATCGAGGACGGCACGATCTAGGCCCATAACCACGTTGCGCACCGGCTGGCCGGTAGCAATCGCCTGCAACACAGGGGACTCTTCGTCGTGGAAGGGTGAGCCATTCTCACGTACCACGTTCCAGGTGAAGTCGAGAAAGGTCTTGCCCGGAATTTGTTTCTCCGTGAAGCCAAGGAGATCGAGCGCGGCTGGGTTGCTAAGTAGGATCTTGGACTGAGGATCGGTCAGGATCACGCCCACCTGCAGGTGCTCGACCAATTCCCGGAAGCGCTTCTCGCTCTCCTCCAAGCGTCGCTCCATGCGTGCCTGCGTCACCACTCGCTCGACGGCCTTGGGGAGGTAGTCGAGATATTCGGGAGACTTGGTGACGAAATCGCTTACGCCCGCCCTGAGTGCTTCAACTACCGTAGCCTCATCGCTCAGCCCTGTTACCATGATCACTGGCAGGTCGTATCCGCCCGCTTTCAAACGCTCGTAGAACTCCAGACCGGCGATGTCCGGCAGGCCCTGGTCTAAGAGGACCAACTTTACGCCGCCCTGCTCGATGTATCCAAGGCCCTCTTTGGCGGATGTAGCGCAAACCACGGCATACCCGGCACGCTCGAGGCGTCTCCGCTCCAGGGTGGCAATGCCACTATCATCCTCAACGATCAGGATCGTATCTTTGGCGGGTTTTATTCCTGACGCTTCTACCACGACTTACTCACTACCCACAGCATCCTGCGACGGCAATTGGACGAACTGCAGAAATAGCCCCAACTGCCTCACCGCTTCGCGAAACTGCTCGTACTCCACGGGCTTGGTCACGTACACGCTGCAACCGAGCGCATAACAGAGCTCAACCTCGCGTGGATCGTCGGTCGTGGTTAGCATCATCACGGGTATCCTCTTCGTTTTCTCATCCGCTTTGAGCTGGCGCAGTACTTCGAACCCATCCACGCGCGGCATGTTGATGTCGAGCAGGATCACCAAAGACTCGGCGCGTTCTTTTCCTGCATACACGCCCTCCTTGTGGACGTAGTCCAACGCCTCCTGACCATCCTTGGCCCAAACTACCTCGTTAACAACCCCTGCGCGCCTCAAGTTGCGCTGTACGAGGGTTGCGTGCCCGGGGTCATCCTCGGCCATAAGAATGACTATCGGCATCGTGTTCACGACTTGCCTCCGCGATTTTTTGGCAGACGTACGAAGAAGGTACTACCCTCTCCCTCGGTGGACTCGACCCAGATTTTACCACCATGCCTCTCGACTATGCGCTTAACGAGGGTAAGCCCTATGCCTTCGCCAGCTGCCTTCTCTGGGTGCATCCGCTGAAAAGTTTGGAAGACCTTTTCCAAAGCCCGCTCGGGGATACCGACGCCGTTGTCTTTGACGTAGTAGGTAGAGCCCGAGCTTCTATCGCTTGCCGCTTTACGCTCTTCGTACCCCACTTCAATAAGCCCTGGACGCTCGTGGTCGAGGTAGTTCAGGGCGTTACTGAGCAGGTTCGCAAAGACCCGCTCCAGCTGGGTAGGGTCTCCCCAGGCTGGCGGTAGATCGCCTATCGTAACGTGAGCCTCGCGCTCGGCAATCGTGTTGCTCATCGCGTCAAGGACGTGCTCGACAACAGAGCCCAAGTCTACGTGCTGCCACCGGTACTCGGCCCGGCCGCTCCGCGAGAGCCGCAGTAGCGTGTCGATGATGTCGCTGAGGCGCTTTACACCCGCTCGGATGTAGTGTATCGAGGTCGCCATATCCTCGTCCAACAGCTCCAGTCCCCGCTGTCGAGTTTCCGGCGGTAGGTCGCCGCTCTCGAAGATCTCTCGTAGATCTTTGCCTACCAACCCCAGTTCTTCGCTAAAACCCTCCAGGTTGACGAGCGGCGAGCGGAGGTCATGGGAGACGCTGTAAACGAACGCTTCGATCTCCTGGTTCTTATGGGCCAGTTCGACGTTTCGGCTCTCAAGTTCCTCGTTGAGCTGATTGAGTTTCTCTTCCTCTCGGTCGCGCTCGACCACTCGCCCAAGCTGAGCGCCGACCTGAAGCAAAACCTCCAGTAGCCGCTCATCGGGCTCCAAGATCTCGGTGGTGAAGAACTCGGCAATAGCCACAATGTCGTTTCGGATCAAGATCGGAAAAGCCAAGCTGGCTCTGATACCCACGTCTACGGCTTGCTCGAACCTCGGAAAGTTCTGATCTGTGCTCATGTTCGAGATCCAGGCAGGTTTCCCGTTTGATAGAACCCGCGCCGGCAATCCTACCCCCGGAGCGAAGCGGAGTCCTTCGGCGCCCGCGAACGCTTCGAACTTCTCGGGATCATCCAGATACCAGATGTCGGTGGGGATCGCCTCACTAACAGGACCTTCGGAAACGAGATAGATGCGTCCTAGCGGCCACCCGATGTGAGCCCGGATCAGTTCAAGACATAGTCGCATCGCTTCCTCAAAGCTCAGGGCTTGGTTTGAGACGGTCGCCGTCTCGACCAGCAACTGAACGACAGCGCTGTTCTTGAGCAGTGCTTCCTCGGCTTGTTTGCGCTCGGCGATGTGCCTCTCTAGTTCCGTATTGATTCCCATAAGCTCATCGGTTCGCTCCTTGAACCGCGCTTCTAATTCGTTGCGATCTTCTCGTGGCATCTCGCGGGCGTCCCATCCTAGGTGGCGTCTTCGTGATCCGAACCGTTAGAGACTCTCTCGGCGGCGTGTCGCTTTTTCTTATTGCCGGCGGCAGTTCTATAAATCTTTGAGCTTTTGCCCTCCGAACTCGTTAACACCAAATCACAATATTGTAACTATCATAACGGCGCGAAACAACGTTTGCTCGTCGGGGCGACATGATGAATAGCCGGTCAAGAAGCCGAGGTCGGGTGCTACCAAAAGTGGCGGCGGGGCCACCGTCAGCGCTTCCTCATGCCTCGGTCGCGAGTGCCCGTCGCACCCTTTCAAACTCCGCTTGGAGCCGCTCGGCCGGCTTTGAGGCTTCCGACAGTTCCTTTGAGGCTCCAGCCTTCTGAAGCTCTTCGCAGAGCTCGGCCATTCGCCTCGCGCCTATGTTGGCGCTGCTGCCTCGGAGGGTATGAGCTATGCGCTCCACCGCCCCCGCGTCTCCGCCTTCCATGGCTACTCTCAGATTCGCCAGTCGTGGCGGGGTATCGCTAGAGAACAATTCGCCAAGCTCGGCGATCAGCTCCGAACCCCCGAGCTCGCGCAGCCCCTCCAACGTCGCCCTGTCCAGGGGTTCACCCGAATCCTCTCGATTCGCGTCCTCATCGGGCACGGCGGGTCGTGGGTCCGCGTCGTCTCTGCGTGGTTTCTCCTCCGCTTCTTTGAGCACCCAGCGTTCCAACACCGCTTCTAGCTTCTCACTGCTGACGGGCTTGGAGACGTAGTCGTCCATCTCAGCTTTCAGCGCCTTCTCCCGGTCGCCTTGCATGGCGTTGGCGGTCATGGCGATGATGGGCGTGTGAAGTGCTTCGCCTTCGCGACGCCGGATCTCCGCGGTCGCCTCGTAGCCGTCCATCTCCGGCATCTGCACGTCCATCAGCACCGCCGCGTAGGGGACTTGCTCAAGAGCCTCTAGAGCTTGGCGACCGTCGCCCACCACGTCCACCCGGTAGCCGAGCCTCTCGAGCATCTTCAAGGCCACCTTCTGGTTCACCGGGTTGTCCTCGGCAACAAGTACGCGCGCACGAGACCGACTTTTGGCTTCGCGGATACTGTGGTGGGTGACGAGCCGCTCATCCGGCTTTGGGTCCTTTCCTGCGCCTTGGTCGGAGGTACCCATCATCGTCGCAAGAGCGTCGTAGAGATCGGACTGCCTTACGGGTTTGGTCAGATAGGCCTCTATGCCAGCCCCTCCCGCTTCCTTCGCGTCGCCGCGTTGCCCCATGGAGGTCAAGAGCACCAGCCGGGTAGAAGCTATGTCCGGGTCGTTCTTTATCTTCCGTGCCAGCTCCATCCCGTCCATCAAGGGCATCTGCATGTCCAAGATCGCCATGTCGAAGGGCGCGCCGTGGCTCCCGGCGGAGCGGAGCGCCTCCAAGGCGCGCGGGGCATCTTCGGTGCTCGTGGCGTGCATCTTCCAGGAAGTGGTCTGCTTGCAAAGGATCTTGCGGTTGGTAGCGTTGTCGTCGACGATCAGGACCCGGAGATCTCGAAGATCGGCGGGTGTGCTTTGGGCGGCCCACGCCTCGGCGGGTTGACTCTCCAGCCGCGCGGTGAACCAGAAGGTGCTTCCTTCGCCTACGGCGCTTTCGACGCCTATCTCGCCACCCATAAGCTCGACTAGCTGTTTGGAGATCACCAGCCCCAGACCCGTGCCGCCGTACTTGCGCGTCGTCGAGGTGTCGGCCTGAGAGAAGGCTTGGAAGAGGCCCTCTTGCTGCTCGGATGTCATACCGATGCCGGTGTCGGTGATCTCAAAGTGCACTACCGCCGCGTCGTCGCTCTCTTCGACCAGACGGGCGCGCAGGACCACTTCCCCTTCCGCGGTGAACTTGATCGCGTTGCCCAAGAGGTTGGTCAAGATCTGCCTGAGGCGGAACGGATCGCCCTGGACGGCGGATGGTACATCGCTCTCGACGAAGCCGATGAGCTCCAGCCCCTTGTTCTCGGCGCGCTCGGCTAGAAGACGAGCCACGGTCTCGACCGCCGTGCGCAGATCGAAGTTCACGGTTTCGAGACTCACCTTGCCCGCTTCCACCTTCGAGAAGTCGAGGATGTCATTGATGACCGTGAGGAGGTGCTCACCAGAGCTGCTCACGGTCTCCGCGTATTCCCGCTGCTCTTCGGAGAGATCGGTGTCCAGAAGGAGTTCGGTCATGCCGATGACACCGTTCATGGGAGTCCTTATCTCGTGGCTCATGTTCGCCAGGAAATCGCTCTTTGCCCGGTTCGCTGCGTC
>JBGTDE010000311.1:0-5621 GCA_041748475.1 Rubrobacteraceae bacterium
TACCTCAACCATAGCTTTAGCTCCGATTTCGGCTAATTGATGCCGCAATTCGCCCCCGTTTGCGTTTGAATCTACGGATATTTCGGTCTGTTTGGCGATCTTCCCGGTATCTAGGCCTTCGTTCATCTCGATTATCGTCACGCCGGTTGTTGTCTCACCAGCCATTATGGCTCGTTCGACTGGCGCAGCGCCTCGGTATTTAGGTAAGAGTGATCCGTGTACGTTCCAGGCACCGTGTTTTGCGGCGTAAAGAGTATCAAGGCGAAGTATCTGTCCGTAGGCGGCTACGACCAGGGCATCGTAGGGGGAGATTTGGTCAGCGGCTCCGGCGATGTGGTCGGGTTGGGTTAGCGGCAACCCGTATTCGATGGCTAGTTGGGCGACGGGCGTGGGGCTTGTTTTGCGGCCCCGGCCTCGGCGGGCATCGGGCTGGGAGATCACCAACCCGACTTCATGTTCCGAGGAGACCAAACCTTTGAGCACGGTTGCGGCGAAGTCTGGTGTTCCGGCGAAGGCTACTCTCATAGGGTTGTTTCGGTGGTCAACTTTGAGCTATGAGGCGCTCGCGGAGTTCACGCATGGCCTCTTTGCGAGACGCTCGATCCGTGCGATCCAGAATGAGCACGCCGTCGAGGTGGTCTATCTCGTGTTGGAAGATACGGGCGATCAAGCCTTCCGCTTCGATCTGCATGGGCTCGCCTTCGAGGTTCAGTCCGGTCAGAATTATAGATATTGGACGCTCGACGTCTACTTGAATTCCGGGTATTGAGAGACAGCCTTCTGGTCCCAACTCGCGCTCTTCCGAAGAAGACGAGACCACGGGGTTCACTATGGCGAATTCTTCGTCCTCCACAGCAGCGACCAGAATCCGCTTCAGGCGTCCGACTTGATTGGCAGCCAGACCGACACCTTCGTGTTCGCGCATCGTCTGGAGCATATCCTCAGCCAGCCGATGGAGCGTGTCATCAAATTCCTTAACCACGGTCGCCCGGGACTTGAGTACGGGATCCCCGAACTTCCTGACTTCTAGTACCACTTGCTAGACCTCCTCGGGATCCACGTCAATCAACACCTTGAGTCCTTTAGGACCTCGACCGCCAAGCCGGGCCGCCAGCGTAGCCGCCTCCGCAGCCTCTCGCCTCTCCGAAGCCCGCAAAAGTACGCGCCACGCCTTGCGTTTGCCTGAACTCTGAGCGGGTACGACCGCCGACATGCTAACGGCGGGCGAGAGCCGTTCTCTCCAACTGGATTCTACCGCGTCCCGGACGACGCTTTCGGGGCCTTCTATCACTACCTGCGCGAAATGTGCGTAGGGCGGATAGCCCGCCGTTCGAAGTCTTGGAAGCTCGGCGGCTGCAAACGAAGTATAGTCTCCTCGAAGGGCGGCTTGCAGAGCGTAATGTTCCGGTAGGCGTGTCTGTACAACGAGCCTTGTTCGGGCGGCTTCGGTGGCTCGATACAGAATCCGAAAACCACGCTCGACCGCACCCATTGACGCACTGACAAAGAGAGCGTCAGCGTCGGGGATGCAGATCACATCCCAGCTACCCTCCTGGATACCGTGCGCTGTCCCAACCACCACGGCAGCGTCTTCATCGACCCTCTCGCCCGCCGTACGCAAACCAACCTCCACCCCAAGCTTCTCGTGGAGATCCATCCGCACTCTCTCGGTAGAAATTCCCAGCGGATTCAGGCGGGTCGAATAGCAATTCGGACAGTTGGGTTCAGCACGCTCTCGGTGACCACAGCTAGCGCAGAGCATGCTGGCGGATTGACCCATGCCATGCAAGGCGAGCGGCAACCCGCAGTTGGGGCAGGAGCGAATCGCTCCACATTGATTACAACTTACGGACACCGCCTGGCCTAGCCGATTCACTAGCACTCCGACACGGCCACCGGAGTCGATGCAATTCTGGCAAGCGTTTACAAGAGCGTCGCTTAGGATGGCGCCGGTTCCTCTCATATCCACCAACCGCACAGCAGGCCAAGAAGTAGCTGATCGTGCAGCAATCTCCTCAACGTCGCCGCCGTAAAGCCGGAGAGACGGCGTTGGAGAAGTAAGAAGTACGCTCACTCCACTCGTCGCGCCACGCTCCAATGCTATGTCGCGAGTGTGCAGTGGCAGACCTTCGTATCCGGGATCGGCCCGGTAGGATTCGCTTGGCTCGTCGGTAACGCAAATCCCGCCAAGACGAGGCATCGGCAAGAGAGCCGCTGAGCGGGTGCCGACGACAACATCTACGTCTCCGTAACGCGCTGCAGCGTGGATCGAAGCTCGCGATTTCCCCATCCCGCCGTGGTAAGCAGCCACCACGCTCTTAACCGGCAGACATTCCAGCAACATTCGCTTGATCCGCTCAACGGCTTCTACTTCAGGCGCGAAGATGAGTGCTTGCTTTCCGTTGTCCACTGCGAATCGGGCTACGGCTACCGCTACTTCCACCTGCCCCGCCGTCGGCACGCGCCACAATCGGACAGCACTAGCATCCATCGCGTCCTCTACTTGACTATAGAATGGAGTTTCGGTATCTGGACTAGTCTGGCCGAAGGCTGTTTTTAAAGCCGTAAGATTTGGCCGATGTTCGCGGTGGATCACACCGCGCTCCTCAAGCCTTAGTAACGTGGCCCGCGTAGCACCCGCCGCCTTCAGGATGTCCGCGCTTCGCACGTCACCCTCGTTAGTAGAACTCAACGCCTCGAACAGCCGACGTTGAGCATGAGCCCGACCAAAGTCAGGTTCCGAATCGATCTTCAACGTGACCCACTCCTCGGTCGGAGGCTCGGGGCAATGCGGATAGAGTTTCACGCGGGCAAGCTCTTCAGCGGATTTGAAGCCTTCGGGTCCAAGAAAACGACGCAGCGCGCCACGAGTCACGACCGTACCACGGCTCCACGGCCAGTTCGGACCCGGATGCACGATACGGTAATTTCCAAGATCAAGACCCGGCGGAAGCGCGGATCTCAACACCTTCGCAACCGGGATAGCCGAGATGTCAGAAACCTGGCGGCAAACCCCAACTATCTCCTCATCCAGCGAGAGCCAATCAAAAACGTCTCGCAGTTCTTCGAGGCTCCGTCCCTCCGAAACGTTTTCTATGTCGACCACGACTCCCAATCGGGAGTAACTTGAGAGAGGAGCTGAGACTACACTACCGGGACGTATCTTGTCCTGGAGAAAGTCCGGGACACGGTAACTCAACGGAGGCAGAGCGTGCGTTGGGATGAGCAACGCCACCCTCACTACGGTTATGGGTGGCGTGCTTTCGACTGTCTCAAGTGTCGTTTTAGTCTCGGTAGCGTGGCCTATATGCCGGACCAAGCTCGGTCTCCTACAGGCCAGCCGCACGACGCAGGTCGTCGGCGCGGGAGGTGTCCTCCCAGGTGAAGCCCGGCTCACTGCGTCCGAAGTGGCCGTAGGCGGCAGTGGCCGCGTAGACTGGCTTGCGAAGGTCGAGGTCGCGGATGATCGCGCCGGGACGGAGGTCGAAGTGCTCCTCCACTAAGGATTGCACTGTGGCGTGGTCGATGGTTTCGGTGCCGAAGGTGTCGATCATAATGCTCACCGGTTGGGCGACCCCGATAGCGTAAGCCACCTGGATCATGCACCGCTCGGCGAGGCCCGCCGCGACTACGTTCTTGGCTACCCAGCGAGCCGCGTAGGAGCTGGATCGATCCACCTTCGTTGGGTCCTTGCCCGAGAACGCGCCGCCGCCATGGGGTATCGAGCCCCCGTAAGTGTCCACGATGATCTTACGCCCGGTAAGCCCCGTATCACCCTGCGGTCCACCCGTAACAAAACGTCCGGTCGGATTGACCAGTATCTCCGTCTCGTTCGGGTCGTAGAATTCCTCCGGCATGATCGGCTTTATGACAGCTTCGATCAAGTCGTCCTTCATGTCGTCAACACCGTCTCTATGCTGCGTGCTGATAAGGACGTTGTCGACCGCCACTGGCCTCGTGCCTTCGTAGCGAACCGTCACCTGACTCTTGCCGTCAGGGCGCAGGTAGTCCAACTGACCACTCTTGCGAACCTCACTCAAACGTCGTGTCAAGGCGTGGGCTAGAGTTATCGGGAGCGGCATAAGCTGCTCGGTCTCCTGGCAAGCGTAGCCGAACATCATGCCCTGATCCCCGGCTCCGACTTCGTCGAGGTCTTCGCTCTCCCGGACTTCGAGGGCTTTGTCGACACCCTGCGCAATGTCGGCTGACTGAGGATCTATCGAGGTCATCACGCCGCAAGTTTCGGCGTCGAAGCCGAACTTCGCACGCGTGTAGCCGATCTCCGCGACTTTTTGCCGCACGACGGTCGGGATGTCGACGTAGGTCTCAGTCGTGATCTCCCCGGCCACGACCACGAGACCAGTGGTTACGAGCGTCTCGCACGCAACGCGGCTCATCGGATCGTCTGCCAAAGCCGCATCCAAGATGGCGTCGGAGATCTGGTCCGCTATCTTGTCGGGATGTCCCTCGGTCACGGACTCGGAGGTAAACAGATGTGTCGTTCGGCTCTTCGGTCCGCCGCCAGTCATCGAATCACTTATTGTCTTTTGCTGCGCCATCTTGTGTGTGCCTTCCTTTTTGGATCCCATCCAACATACAATCGAGGATGGCTCTCGCCACCTCGGTTTTCGAGGTCCGGGACACGTATATCTCCGTCTCCTCGCCCACAATGTAGACCTCATTGTCATCTGACCCGAAACCCATATCCGGCCGGGAAATATCGTTACCGACTAGGAGATCTGTTCCTTTCGAGCGGAGCTTCTCGCGAGCGTCTGCCCTCGGGTCGCCATGCGATGCGGCGAATCCTATCACAAAGAGTTTTGGGTTCTGCTGCCGGACTTCCTTCAATATATCTCCCGTAGCCACCATCTCCACCACGAGACCATCCCGTCGCCGTAATTTGGTCTCAGCCACCGTTGCGGGCGTAAAATCCGACACCGCCGCCGCCATCACTAGAACGTCGGAATCTTCCGCTAGTCTCAACGTAGCTTCCCGCAGATCATCGACGCTCTCGACGACGTGTGTCTCCACTCCAGGCTCGACACTTTCTATATTCGCCGAGACCAGCGTAACGTCAGCTCCCATCCGCGTAGATTCACGCGCAACCGCGAGCCCCATCTTCCCGGAGGACCGATTGCCGACAAACCGAACGCTGTCGATGGGCTCGCGAGTGCCACCAGCCGTCACCAAAACCCGAAGCCCGGCCAACGGCCCTCCAAGCCCTCCAAGAACGCACGACGAGATCTCCATCGCCGTTGGAAACTCAGTGGCGGCGCCGATTACTTTGCAATGAGATTCTCTCAACAATTCCAGATTCTTCACGACAGCAGGATGCTTCGCGGTCTCTACATCCAGATCCGGTGCCAGGAAGATCGGACGAAGGCCGCTAGCGTACAGCTCACCGGATACCCCGGAGCTCAGGCCGTGGGAGAGTCGGGCCAGGGTTGCGGAGTTTGCAGGCGCGAACAGGATGGCTTCGGGGTTTTGCGTGGGCTCTGTAACGACAGAGACCGGGTCCGCGAAAGCGGCCCGGCCTACGAAACGTTCGGTGTCTGGCTCCAGTATCACTTCGACTGGATGTCCGGCGGCGGAGATTTGGTCTGAGATCTCCGGTATTTTCA
>JBGTDE010000312.1:0-2682 GCA_041748475.1 Rubrobacteraceae bacterium
ATCGAGGTAGTCAACAATGTCTTCTCGCCCACCGAAGCCGAGGTTCAGTGGGCGCAGAAGGTTGTTGCGGCTTACGAGGAAGCCAACGCCGCAGGATCAGGGGCGGTCAGCGTGGATGGCATGATGGTGGATGCGGCTTCTGTTCGGATGGCTCGGGGTACCCTGGAGCTAGAACGGTAGATTGTCGTATCGGACGAACTCTTCGTAGTCGAGGTAGAAACCGCTCTTGCCGTCGGGGGGTCGGGCGAAGGAGGCCATGGGACGGTATTCGTCTTCTTCCAGGACTCGTAGCGTTGCTTCTACTTTCTCGGGGCCGAAGTCTATGATGTTGTAACAGGCGCCGATGTTGCCGCGTATTCTGCCGGTCGAGCCTGTGCCGGAGTGGATGACCCGGACTCCTGAGATGCTCCAGAAGTATGGTACGTGTCGGTGGCCGGAGAGGACTAGGTCTACTTTCACTTCCCGGAGAAGGGCCATTACGTCACCGGCGTCGCGCAGGATATTCGAGTCGCGACCGGTGCCGGGGACGGCGAGGATGTGGTGGTGGATCATTAGTATCTTCGGTCCTTTGTCCCAGTCCCGGAACTCGGAGTCGATCCACTCGTAGTACTCGCGGCCTACTTCGCCGTCGTCGAGGTCCGGCTTGGTCGAGTCGAGGTAGACGATCTTGGCTTCGCTTCCATCAGAAGTTCTTATGGTGGTGGAGCCATTCCTCGGGCCGAAGATGTCCTCGAAGTAGCGATAGCCGACATTGCGGGCGTCGTGGTTGCCCATGATCTGGATGCGGTTCTTGCACTCCAGGCGGTCGAGGTACTCTTTGGCCTGCTCGAACTCCGCCCGGTAGCCCTCGCCGGTCAAGTCGCCCGCCATGGCTATAAGATCCGGCTTCAACTCGTTCGTCTCTTCGATGAGCTTCTCCAGCATATCGGGCCGAAAGTTTCCACCGTCTTCAACGTGAATGTCGGAGAACTGTACTATCTTCAAAATTTTCCTCTCGTAAAGCTTCGCTAGTCGCGTTTTCCGGGACGGAACTAACTCTACAGTAGCATTCATGACGCGCCTCGTTCCTCCAAGCACTACTTCACAACGAAAATGTAAGATGAGCGCGTGACTAGGCCGGGACCACTTCCTCCATCAGTGTCGCGCCTAGATACTCGGACGGTTCGTTGGCTGCGGTTATTTTTGTGCGCGGCGATGGTGGCGATTCTCGCGACGCTTTATCTCCTCTCTGAGCCCTTCCGGACTGAGACGAACCGGGCGCTCGGGATCCTAAGTCGGGGAGATATCGCGGGGTTGCGGAATTACATTGTTTCTTTCGGGGCGTGGGGGCCGGTAGCGTCGTTGTTGCTGATGGTGTTGCAGTCTTTGATCTCTCCAGTGCCGTCTTTTCTGGTTACTTTCGCCAATGGGTTGGCTTTCGGGGTGTTGTGGGGTTGGGTCCTCTCTGTTCTAGGACACGCGCTCGCGGCGGCGGTGTGCTTCGGTATCTCGCGTTCCCTCGGACGGGTACCGGTGGAGGCGCTTGTCGGAAAAACGGGACTTCAGTCAGCGGACCTCTGGTTCGGTCGATGGGGCTTGTACGCGGTCTTCGCCGGTCGCCTGGTACCGGGAATCGCCTTCGACGCGATCTCCTACGCTGCCGGACTGACCCGGATGCGTTTCGGCTCTTTCATGGCCGCCTCGACACTAGGCATTCTGCCCCAAACTTTCCTCTACTCATACCTGGGCCAACGAGCGCCAGAATACGTCGGCCTCTTCCTAATAACGTCCGGTCTAGTAGTAGCCGCGGCACTAGCTTGGACGATAGCCCGACGCTGGAGATCCAAAAGCCGCACTTGAGACGCTGAAGTAGACATCACCGGCCAGTACAATCCAAAATATGAGACGTGCGATGGAACCAAAACGGTCTGGAGAATACTGCTACAGGCTCTCTGACCGTCGTGACGGGTTCGATGTACGCTGGGAAGACGGAAGAGTTGATCCGGCGCTCCCGCCGCGCTCTCTACGCCCGTCGAAGTGTCGAGGTCTTCAAACATGCGGTAGACACCCGCTCGGACGGCTCGGAAGTCCGCTCACACAACGGTGTCCCGCACGAAGCAGTCGCTGTTGGCTCTAGCGAGGAGCTTCTAACTCAGGTATCCGAAGCGTCCGATGTGGTAGCTATCGAGGAGGCTCAGTTCTTCGATGAAGGCATCGTCGAGGCGTGTCGGGCGCTGGCGGATGGCGGATATGAGTTGATCGTAACGGGTCTCGATATGGACTTCCGGGGTGAACCGTTCGGCCCGATGCCGAGGCTGCTGGCGGAGGCTGATGAGATCGTCAAGTTGCGGGCTATCTGCGCGCGGTGTGGTCGGGATGCCTCGCGGTCGCAGCGTCTAATAGATGATCGGCCCGCGCCCGCCACCGCTCCGACAATTCTGGTTGGGGCTTCCGAGAGCTACGAGGCTCGGTGTCGGCACTGTCACGAGGTGCCGGAGCACGTATTTCAGTATGGGTTGCCAGGAGTGTAGAATGGAACCTTCTACGAGGAGAGGACGCGGTAATGCCGTGGAAGTGGGCTGTGGGGCTTGTGACGCTGTGTGTCGTTATGAACACGGCGGGGTTCATGTTGAAGATCTTCGAGCCGATCCCTCTCTACGATGAATTCGTTCACTTTCTAACGCCGTTCACGCTCGTCGCGCT
>JBGTDE010000313.1:0-4695 GCA_041748475.1 Rubrobacteraceae bacterium
GATCGTGGTAATAACCTACGCTGTCCAGGCTCGTGCATTTCCCCTGTATGTGCCATTCGCCGCGCTACCGTTCGGTGGCCCCGTGGCTGCGATATTGCTGGCGAACAATATCCGGGATATGGAGTCCGACCGTCGGGGCGAACGCCGAACGGTTCCAATTGTGTTTGGACGGGGAGCGGCGATCTGGTTCTATCGGGGGCTCTTGCTGGAGGCGTATGCCGCAGTGTTCCTACTGATTATTTTCGGCGTGATGCCGTGGAGCGCAGGTCTAGTGGTATTGAGTCTGCCGCTGGCCGTCAAAGTCTGGCGAGGGATCTCCTCTTCGACGCGACCGGAACGATTGGATCCCATAGTAAAAGCGACCGCCGGCGTGCATCTTACGTTCGGGCTGCTGTACGCCGCCGGAGTTCTAGTCGGGTCGTTGATCTAGACTTTGAACCGTCCCGTTCGAGCCGGATACGTAGTTCGAGGCATCGAACGCGCTGACCTCTTCGCCGCGATGATGGACATAGAGAGCTTCTCGGAGTGGTCCTTCGGGCTGAAGCGAGCCTGGCTACCAAGCGGTGAGCCCGATCTCGTAGTCGGTGCTTCGCTTGGATTCGAGTTGAGCGCGGTTGGCTTGACACATCGTGTGATAAGCGAGATCACGGCGGTCGAACCACCAAGCCGGATCGCGTGGCGCTACACCACCGGAGCGGTCGGCACTGGCGGCTGGACGCTCGAAGAAGCCAGCCCCCGCGTCGTGCGTCTGACGCTCTTCACCGACTACGAAGTAGAACCCGGATGGTTAAACAAGATCGCGCACAAACCCTTCTTTCGGGCCGTTACCGAAGACCTGCTCCGACGCTCCGTCAGCCGCCTCGAAAAGCGTCTAAACGAAAGCTAGAGGTCTCGCTCTTCTTCGCGGTCCGAGGTATCTTCCTCTAAGTCATCGTCCGAGAGGTTGTCTTCGTCATCTTCCTCGTCGTCCTCTATGAGGTCCCGCACGTTTACTTCAGAGACGGGATTCACGTAACGAGCGACGATGATCGAGAGTTCGTACATGACGATCATCGGAATAGCCATCAGGACCATGCTGTATGGATCCTGCCCCGGCGTAAGAGCCGCAGCGAGTAGAGTGTTTGCAACAATGGCGTGCCGCCGATAACGCTTCAGAAGCGGGGCGTCCACCAACTCAAGTTTCGCAGCCACGTAGGTCGCAGCCGGTAGCTCAAAGACTATCCCAAACGCCAACAAGAACCTCGTAACGAATTGCAGATAGCTCTGCGAGGTGATGATCGTCTCATAACGATCCGGCGCCCAGTTAAGCAGAAAACCCATTCCTATCGGAAGAACCACGAAATATCCGAAAGCGACGCCTCCCAGAAACAGCGCGGATGCGAACGAGATGATGGTGTAAGTGAAGGCCCGACCGAGGTCTCCGACCGCCGGTGCTATGAAAGCCCAAATTTGGTAGAGGAGTATCGGTATGGTCAGCAAGAAGCCAACGTAAAGTGCGAGCTTCAGGTCAGTAAGGAGTTGCTCTGTTACTGAAGTTACGTTGAGCTTGCCGTCAAGCGCGTCGCCCGCAGGCAAGAGAAGTAGCTCGAAGATCCGCTGCCGGAAAAACCACGCCACGATTGCGACCGCGAAGAACGCGATAGCGACCTTGATGACCCTCGACCGAAACTCGCCCAGGTGCTCAATCAGGGTCATTCGAGCCTCACTGCGCGGGGTCTGCTCACGCAGAGGAGATCTAAGCCGACCGGCCATACTACGTTACGCTTTCGACCGTTTCTCTATCGACTCTGTTGCTGTTCGGTTTTGTCAGACTCGACGGAAGAATCGGTCTCAACCTGCGCGTCCGACGCGTTTGTCTCGGCATTGGCAGTTTCGTTGTCCGTCTCGGCGGACTTTAGCTCTTCTTCCTTCTTTTTCTCGTCTTCTAGCTGGCCTTCTTTGGTACCGGCCTTGAACTCCCGAACGCCGCTACCCAGTCCACGGGCAAGCTCCGGTATCTTCTTGGCTCCGAAGAGCAACAAGATGATGACCAAGGCGATTATTAGTTCAGTTCCACCAAGTGAACCAATACCGGGTATTAGAGCTAGATTCATTTCTCCTCCTGAAAAGCTTCTCATCGGATTTCTCTTCTCATTATACGTGCTTTGCCTGGCGCGTGGATCAAATTTTTGTTTTTCGCTACGATCCAGCGGTCGTGTTCTCACCACTTAGCGTGTCTTCTATGCGCTGTCGAACCTCCTTGGAAGTTTCTCCTTTGGGTTCGAGATCCAGGTATCCGTTCCAATATTTGATGGCTTGGCCGGACTCCCCGATCTGGCTGTACGACTCGCCTGCAAAGAGGAATGCTTCCTCGTTTTTCGGCTCGACTTCGGCGGCTTTGGCAAAAGCTTCGGCGGATTTCTTCTGGAAGTCTTCGCGTTCCTTGTCCTTCGAAGCGGACTGGGCCCGCTGAGCCTGTATCTGCCCGAGCAACATCGGTATCTCACCGTCTTTGGGAGACTTTTCCTGACCTTCTTGAAGCACCTTAGTTGCTTCGTCGTAGCGATTGCCCTGGTAGTAGAGGCCGGCGAGCTGAACGACGTTGTCCGGGTCGCCTGGATTTTCCTTTAGATCTTTCTCGGCCTCTTCAGTCTGCTTCTTTAGTGCTTCTTGAGGATCTGTGGTCTGTCCCCCGGCTTGCTGGTCGCCGCCGAAGAGGTCCATGGGATTGTAAGATACGTTGCTACCCATACCGAAGAAGATGCCCGAGAATATAAAGACCCCCGCCAGACCGAAAGCGAGTAGCCTCGTCCAGAAGCCGAGCCGGTCGCGGTTCATCATCATGGTGCGCTATCCTCCAGGTAAATCGAGATCTCGCTCAGCCCCGATTGTATATCAGGTTACCACTAACGACAGTAGCCGCCACGCCGCCACTCGCCGCCGACTCAACTACATCCAACGCCGTCTGATCTCCACCCTCGACTTGTACAATGGCGAAATCCGCCCATTTCCCCACTTCGAGGCTTCCGGTCTCGCGCTCGACATTCAAGGCCCGCGCACCTTCGAGTGTGGCGAGTCGTAACCCAAGCTCCCCGTCAAACCCATGCAGCTTGACAGCGAAGAGCGTCTCTTCAAACAGATTCATGCTCGGGCTACTCCACAAGCCATCCGTCCCCATCCCGACCCGCACGCCGCGCCGCATCATCTCCGGCACCGGCGACACCTCGCATCCGAGAAAATCGTTTGACCGGGGACAATGAGCCGCCGCGACACCCGTGCGAGTCAGCACGTCGATATCCTCGTCCGATACACCCGTCGCTAGATGCGCAGCTATAGTGTTGGGAGCTAGCAACTCCACGTTCTCGGCGTATCGAACCGGCGAGACACCCGCGCCACCCCACGTATTGCTGCCAAAGATGTTCGCCAATCCGCCTGTACCCTCCCGGACGAACTCGACCTCTTCGGGACTCTCGGAGAGGTGGATGGCGAGCGGGTCTCCGAGTTCGCGAGTCTTCAGTGCCGCAACCCGCGAAGAGTCCGGGTCGACTGTGTAGACTGAATGAACGCTGACTTGCGCACTCACGCGCTCCGGGAGTCCTTCACGCGTTCCGTGGACTTGTTTCAGTATCTCCTCTACCCGCTCCTCTGGCTGAGTGTCGGGAAAGTCTCCGGGGAAGAACTCCGCAAATACGGCCCCGGCCATTCCAGACTCGGCGAGTTGCGGCAGACATTCACCGTAGGGCGAGGATTCGGCCATGAACGTCGTTCCAGCGGCTATGGCTTCGTTGGCGGAGTTCTCTGCCGCTTCGGAGGTCCAGGACTCTTTCTCAGGGAGACGCTCTATGAGTCGTCCGAGCCAACCGGCGAAGGTGCCGCCTTCCGGCGCATCGTCGCGGCGGAAACCGAGGTGAGCGTGCGTGTTTATTGCCCCGGGCGTTATGGCGCAGCCTTCGTAGTGCTGGATTTTGGCTTCAGGGGCTTCGGTTCTTAGTTCTTCCAGGGTTCCGACAGCGGCGATTCGGCCTTCTTGGACCAGGATCGCACCGTTTGGTATTGGTGGCGAAGAGACAGGGAACACTACGTCGGCGGTGAAGATCAAGCTAAATGTCTCTTCCGACGACCTCGGCGGCTACCGCTTCGAGGAAGTTTCGCTCCGGTCCTTCGGGCAGCAGTTCGAGGTCTTCCAGGGCTGCGTCGATCTCACGCCGCGCCCATGCCTCGGTCTTCTCTATGGCATCGGTAGCGAGTACGGCCTCTATACCGGCTTCCAGAAGTTCCGGGCCGGGGTCCGGGGTGACTAGCACCCGCCGAATGGTCTCCGTGTCGCCTTCCTGAAGCGCTACGATAACCGGCAGCGTCACCGTTCCCTCTATGAGGTCCGTGCCAATACCCTTGCCCATCAAACCGGGCTTGCCGACGAGATCCATAACGTCGTCCGACATTTGAAACGCGAGCCCAAGCGCCTGACCGTAACTAGCCAAACCATCTATCTGACGGATCGACAACCCTCCAAGCGACCCTCCAGCCACGCAAGCGGCCTTGAAGAGCCCGGCGGTCTTCTTGCGAATATGCTCCAGATAAGCCTCCAGATCCACGAAAGCACTATCCGCCCTGTACTGCTCCAACTCACCCACCGCCAATCCCTCAGACGCTTCGGAGAAGGCCCGCACCAGCCTCGGGTCGCCGATCCCCGCGAGATCCGAGAAACACTCCGCG
>JBGTDE010000314.1:0-1585 GCA_041748475.1 Rubrobacteraceae bacterium
GTCGAAAGTTGAAGGTTCCTGGGCCAAGCGAACTATCCCATCACGACTACTGTTGTTCGCCGCCCGGAAATACCTCGAAGAAGACGGACTTCCCGAGCCCGACATGGAACGAGCCGCGACGCTTTCGAGCGTTCGCTTTCCGGAGGAAATAAGGACGGCCTATGCCTCTCCGCCTGCGGACGCCGATGTTGTAGCTGCTCAATCTTGGGGAACCTTTGTGGATGCTGCGGTTGCCACGGAGATGGAGTTGGTGTCATACGGCGAGCGCCCGTTGTTGCTGCACGAATTGCGAGCGGGGCTGGCGCAGGCGGCGGAGGAGGCTGGGTACGGTACACTGCTTGCTCGGTGGTTCGTTGCGCGAGCGGAGGCGTTGCCGGGCGGGGATCTCCCGGAGACTCCCGACTATTTGCCGGTATAAGAACATATAGAAGCGGTGGTTTACCCCGAGCTATCACTGGCATAGAATGCCCGGTGTCGGGAGTAGGGTTCGGAACGGACCATTATGGGAGAGGTAAGTAGTATGGAGAATATACCGAGCGCCAGTTACAGCATGACTTTGAGGGCCGAGTTTCCGCACGAGAGCGGCGCTCTTGGCAGCATCCTGATGGCTATTGGGGAATCCGGGGGCCTGGTGGGCGCGGTCGACATCGTCCGAATGCGGGATGGGGTGACGATCCGGGACATCACGGTCAATAGCCGGAATTCCGAGCACGGACGTAAAATCGTGGATGCCGTAGAGGAGCTGCCGGACACTCGTGTCATAAACGTCTCCGACCGGACCTTTCTCATGCATCTCGGCGGCAAGATCGAGATTCGTTCCAAACATCAGATCCGGACCCGTGACGACCTCTCGATGGTTTACACGCCGGGCGTGGCTCGTGTCTGTCGGGCCATCGCTGAAGACCCCGAACGCGCCTTCAACCTCACCATAAAACGAAACACCGTCGCCGTGGTGACCGACGGAACGGCGGTGCTCGGACTCGGGGATATAGGACCGAGTGCCGCGATGCCCGTTATGGAGGGAAAGGCCGCGCTCTTCAAGCAGTTCGCCGATGTCGACGCTTTCCCGATCTGCCTCGATACGACCGACACCGATGAGATCGTAGAGACCGTAAAGCGGATCGCGCCAGGATTCGGCGGCATAAACCTCGAAGATATCTCCGCTCCCCGATGCTTCGAGATAGAGCGGCGCCTGAAGGAAGAGCTTGAAATTCCCGTTTTTCACGACGATCAGCATGGTACGGCGGTAGTCGTGCTTGCTTCGCTTATCAACGCGCTCAAGGTCGTTGGAAAGAACATGGAAGATCTGCGCGTGGTGATCTGCGGCGTCGGGGCGGCGGGGGTGGCATGCGCCAAGATAATCATGGCTGCCGGTGTGCGGGATCTCATCGGCGTGGACATCCACGGCATCGTGCACCGGGACCGCGAACAGACCGACACTTCGAACGGTTGGTTTGCCGAGAACACTAACCCGGAAGGTCGCTCCGGGGATCTCGCCGCAGGTGTCACGGGCGCGGACCTCTTCGTGGGTGTATCGGCTCCTGGCGTTCTCAAGGTCGAGCATCTAAATCTCATGGCCGAAGAC
>JBGTDE010000315.1:0-1786 GCA_041748475.1 Rubrobacteraceae bacterium
TGGATATCTACGAGGGCGAGTTCTTCTCGCTGCTCGGGCCTTCGGGATGCGGCAAGACTACGACGCTGCGCATGATCGCGGGCTTCGAAGAACCAACCTCCGGGACCATCTCGGTCTCCGGCGAACCCGTCGGGGGAGTCCCACCATACCGCCGTCCGGTGAACACCGTATTCCAGTCTTACGCTATCTTCCCCCACCTTGATGTCTTCGATAACGTGGCCTTCGGCTTGCGACGCTCGAAGGTCGAGAAGGACGAAGTGAAACGCCGGGTTGAGGAAGCCTGCTCGATGGTACAACTCGAAGGCTTCGAGAAGCGCAAGCCGGGGATGCTCTCCGGAGGACAGCAGCAGCGAGTCGCACTCGCACGGGCGCTCGTCAACCGGCCTAAGGTTCTATTGTTGGACGAGCCACTTGGGGCGTTGGATCTCAAACTCCGTAAAGAGTTGCAGCTAGAGCTTCGGACCTTGCAGGAGGAAGTTGGGATCACGTTCATCTATGTCACCCACGACCAGGAGGAAGCCCTGACGATGAGCGACCGTATCGCCGTAATGGACGGTGGCAAAGTACAGCAGGTCGCTGACCCCGCCACCCTCTACGAACTCCCCACAAACCGCTTCGTAGCTAATTTCATCGGCCAGACGAACGTATTCTCCGGGTCCGTCGAAGCCATTACCGGCGAACGAGCAACGCTGCGAGTCGAAGACGGCACGACCGTCGAAGCCACGGTACGCGAGGATTCCAATATGGAGATCGGGGACGAAGCGCACGCGGCGGTCAGGCCGGAGAAAGTGCGGTTCGGGACCGAGGGAGACAACGTCACCGGTGTCCGCATCCGGCAGGTCGTTTATCTGGGGGTTAGCACACAGTACATCACCGAGATGTCCGGCGGAGGCAAACTTATTCTGTATCAGCAGAACGCCCACGACGCGGCGGGCTATCGCGTTGGTGAGGAAGTATCGGTAAGTTGGGATGCAAACAACTGTCTAGTGATCGGAGGATAGGGATGGGGAAAACGAGGATCTCGCGCCAAAAGTTCTTGAAGATGGCGGGTGCCGCCGGAGTCGCTGGCTCCACGCTCACGATACTCTCCGCCTGCCAGCCAAACACAACTGCTTCTGGCGGAGGAGGTGGCGGTGGAGACAAAAAGGAGCTTAACCTCTACAACTGGTCCGACTACGTGGCTGAGGGTACCTTGCCCGGCTTCGAGAAAGAGGCCGGAGTGAAAGTCACGCAGGACTTCTACTCCTCCAATGAAGAGTTGCTCGCCAAGCTTCAGGGAGGCGGCGCCGGGTACGACGTTATCGTTCCGTCCGATTACATGGTCGCTATCATGGCGAAGAGTGATGTGATCCAGAAGCTCGATATGTCCAAACTCTCCAACTTCGAGAACGTCGGCGCGGAGTTCAAGGGTCTCTCTTACGATCCTAAAAACGAGTACAGCGTCCCGTACCAGTGGGGAACCACGGGCATCCTGTACAACAAAAAGAAGATCGACAAGGTCGAAAACTGGGACGTAGTATTCGACCCGAAGAACAAGGGCAAAATCGCCATGATAAACGACGTGCGCGAGACTCTCGGAGCCGCCCTGATGCGTCGTGGATACTCCATAAACTCGACAAACGAGAAAGAATTGCAGGAGGCGAAACAGGATCTCGTAGACCAGAAACCTCTCGTGCGCGGCTATTTCGACTCGACGGAGATATCCGAGCTAGTAGCGAAGGGCGATGTCGCTATCGGACACGTTTTCTCCGGCGAAGGCATCCTGACGGCCATCGAAAACGAAGAC
>JBGTDE010000316.1:0-3849 GCA_041748475.1 Rubrobacteraceae bacterium
GGCCCGGAAACTACCTTCGATGTTCGGTCACTCTTCGTCACCGGCGGCGCGAGTTTGTACGGCTTCATCCTATTCCATGAAGTGCTCGCGCATCCCGCCTCTGAGGGACTGGCCCGGCTAGCGAAACTGGTCGACGAAGGCCATCTGACACCACGCATCGAAGTCGTGGCTGACTGGACGGAGATCGGGGAAGTCGCCGCCCGCCTCATGGATCGGGGCTTTACCGGCAAGGCCGTCTTGCGAGTGGAGTAGTAGAGCGAAGTGTTTCAGCCGGACAGAAGAACTCTGACCAGCCGAAGCACTTCGCCTTTTGACGACCGTTAACCGATTGGCGTGAGGCGTCCTTCTATCTCTTCGCGCCGGTCTTCGAGGAACGGTGGTAGCGAGAGTCGCTCTCCGAGGTGGGCGGCGTCTTCGTCGGTGGCGAAACCGGGACCGTCGGTGGAGATCTCGAATAGTATGCCGCCTGGCTCCCTAAAGTAGATGGCCCGGAAATAGAATCGGTCTATGCGCGGCGTCACGCCAATACCCGACGCTCGAAGGTGCTTGCGCCAAGCCTCATGCTGCTCATCGTCCGGCACTCGAAACGCGACGTGATGCACGCCTCCGCGTCCGAGATGCGCCGCTGGAGCGTCGGGCTTCTCGATCAGGCGCACCCGCGCACCCGCGCCACCCGGCCCTACCTCGTATTCGCGGACTCGTTCGCCAGCTTCATCGTATTCGGTGGTTGGACGAAATCCCATTGCTTCGGTGAGAACCCAGGCCGTCGGAGCGGCTTCGCGCACCGCGAGATCGAAGGTTCCAAGTCCGCGTACGCCAAACTCTACCGGCACGCCGTTACCATCCCAGGGAGTACCGGGCGCGACGTTTGAGCCGGAATCGTCGGAGAGGCGGAGTCGCTGGCCTTCCGGGTCTCTAAAGGCCACAAAAGACCGGCCTTCTCGCTCTTCGATCCCCGCGTGCGGAACACCAAACTCATCCAGACGCTGGGTCCAATAAGCCAGAGCATCTCGCCCCGCCACACGCAATTCCGTAGCCGAGACTTCACCTGCTCCGGCATGATTCGGGGCGACTCGAAGGTGCGGCCAATCGAAGAAAGTGAACTCCGTTCCAGGGTTCCCCAACTCATCTCCGTAGAACAGATGATAAGCCGAGACGTCATCCTGGTTGACGGTCTTCTTTACGAGCCTCATGCCAAGCACCTGCGTATAGAACGCTACGTTCTCCTTTGCCTGAGTCGTTACCGCTGTGACGTGATGCAATCCACCGAGTTCCATATCCAACTCCTTCTTGTTGTAGTTCTAGTCTTTGTTAAGAGGGCGCGAGCGAACGTAGTCCGTCGCTGATGCGCTGTTGCGGGATGCCTTGCACGCGGCGTTGGTAGTAGTAGAAATCCACATCCAGTGGCGCGAGTATGGCGGCGGCTATGTATTCGAGATCAAGGTCGCTCTCTACTAGCTCTCCGACTCTTTCGGCGGCTTGTAGGAGGCCGAGGATGGTCCAGCGGCGCCAGTCGTAGGCGGGATGGGCGAAGCGGGCGAGTCGATCCGCGCCGCACAACGGCTCGTTGCCACCGTACAGGAGATCTAGATTCTCCTCCGTGAAACGCACGAGCATCCCCAGAAACTCTCCGAGCTTGTCGAGAGGCTCGCCGGACGACGATACCAACCGCATAGCTTCCGCTTGAACTAGCCGCGTCGGCTCGTCCAACAACGCCTGACACAACAAACCTTTATTCGGGAACCGTCGGTACAACGTACCCTTGCCAACCCCTGCTGCTCGCGCAACATCTTCCATCGTCACGCTCGTGATGTCGCGTTCCTCGAACAATACCCGCGCCGCCTTCACGACCTTGAGCCGGTTACGCGCCGCATCACTCCGCTCCACAGGCGACCCGGCATCCCGGCCCGCGTAGTTCAATCCCACAACCAATTCTCTCCGACTCATCGTACTCACACCATACGCTCCTTGACACCTTCAGTCTAACGCGCTAACCTTCTATCATGAAGTGGACGCACGTCCATTTAATCACAAACGACGAGAGGAGCAAGGATGTCGGTAAAGGTAGCGGTGATCTACTACAGCGCGACGGGCAATGTCTATAAGATGGCCCAGGCTGTCGAGGAGGGTGCTAAGGAGGCTGGGGCGGAGGTTCGTTTCCGCAAGGTGCATGAGTTGGCACCGGAGGAAGCGATCAAGAGCAACCAGGGGTGGGCGGATCACGCGCTCATGACCGAGGATGTGCCGGAGGCTTCGATGGACGATCTGGAGTGGGCCGATGCCTATATATTCGGCACACCGACGCGGTTCGGGAACGTAGCGGCGCAGCTAAAGCAGTTCATCGACACGGCGGGTGGTCTGTGGTTCGAGGGCAAGCTCGCGGACAAGGCCGTGGGTGCTTTTACCAGTGCTTCGACGGCGCATGGTGGGCAGGAGTCCACGATCATCAGCCTGTACAACGTGTTCATGCACTGGGGTTCGATCATCGTCTCGCCCGGCTACACGGACCCGGAGACGGCCTTCGTCGTCGGCAATCCCTATGGGACCAGCTCCCTCGGGGGTGATGATGGCCCCAACGAGCAGGAACTCGCCGCCGCCCGCTACCAGGGACGCAGGATCGCCGAGAAGGCCGCCTTGCTCGCCGGCAGCAGGGTCTAGGTAGGATCGGTGGAGACCCTGCTGCTTCTGCTCGGACGGGTACTGTTCGGCGGGTTCTTCATCATGAGTGGCATCAACCATTTCTTCAACGTTGGCATGATGAGCGGGTACGCCCGGTCCAAGAATGTGCCGGCGGCTTATCTGGCCGTGATCGGGTCGGGGGTCTTGCTGGTGCTCGGCGGGGCCTCCGTGTTGCTGGGGCTGTTCCCGATCCTCGGGTTGCTGCTGCTCATCTTGTTCCTGGTGCCGACCTCAGTGCTCATACACAACTTCTGGACCATCGAGGACCCCCAGGCGCGGGCGGCCGACCAGATCAACTTCCTCAAGAACATGGCCCTGACGGGCGCCGCCCTCGCACTGATGTACGGCGCGGCCGATTGGCCGTTGTCCCTGAGCTAGGGGTCCACTCTACCGGGAAGAAGGAGGCGTACCCGTGTAGACTGCCGGCATGATGGACGGCACACACGAATTCCTGCCGACCAGCCGGGTCCACTTCGGGCCCGGAGGTTTGCGGAAGCTCGAAGAGGAGGCCCGGCCTTTCGGTCGGGCCTTTGTCGTGACCGGGCGCAGCCTGTACGAGAACACGGATCTCATCCGGCGCGTCGAGGCGTTGCTCGGCGGCAAACACGCCGGGACGTTCGCGGGGATGGGCCAGCACACGCCGGGGGGCGCCGTGGAGCTGGCGGCGGGTGAGGCCGAAGCTTCCGGGGCCGACCTTCTCATCAGCGTCGGTGGCGGGAGCGTTATAGACGGGACCAAGGCCGTCTGCCGGCAGCTCGGGTATCCGGCTCAGGTGGCGGTTCCGACCACGCTCTCTGGGGCCGAGTGGGCGCACCGCGTCGGGGTGACGGATGAGGCGGCAGGGAAGAAGGGCGGGTTCGCCGATTCCGGGACCGTGCCTCCAGTCGTGATCCTGGACCCCGGGGCCACGGTCTTTACGCCAGAACGCCTCTGGCTCTCCACCGGCATCCGGGCGCTCGACCACGCCGTCGAGGGCTTCTTATATGGGGGAGACCATCCCGTCACCGACGTTACCGGCCTCGAAGGCGCCCGGCGTCTCGTTGGCCTCTTGCCGAGATCCAAAGAAGACCCGGAAAACCTCGAAGTGCGGGCCGGGTTGCAAATCGCGGCGTGGCTCGCGTACTTCGGGCCGCTCAACACGCCGATGGGGCTGTCGCACGAGCTCGGGCG
>JBGTDE010000317.1:0-7787 GCA_041748475.1 Rubrobacteraceae bacterium
GACCTGATCCCGCGTAAGCTCGACCGCGTTCAATATGTCGTCCAGAAGTTTTCCGGCCCGACCCACGAACGGCAGCCCGGTAGCGTCCTCGTTCTCGCCCGGTCCTTCCCCAACGAGCATTAGCGGCGAGTGAGGGTCCCCTGTACCAAAAACCGTGTTGGTACGTCCTGATGCGAGATCGCACCGGGTACACACCGCCACCTGACGCGACAATCCAGCCAACCGCTCTTCCCGACTCTCCCCACCCTCCGTAGCATCGAAAAGATTGTCCAAGACTCCTCCAAAAACTAGCTTACCGGTAGCATTCTACACTCGCTAAGTAGAGTCCGAGTACAGATTTTAGCGTCGATTTCGTAGAAACGCGGTTTGACTAAAGTAAGTCGATATATGTAAACTGGCATCAATATAAATAATGGAACGCATAAGCGTTGTAGTGTGTAATTCCGCTTTTCATTGACGATCGTGAAGCTTTACGCAGACATTAGAAGTAGGGGTAATGTTCAGGAAACTATCTTTGGCGACTACGATGACATCGATCTCGTTTGCCGATTTGATCTCCTTCGGAGCACCCCAGGGTAGCGATGGCGAAGGCATTGGAGAGAGTTTTGCTGATAGCGGGTAGTATCACGCTAGTCTATCCGAATATATTAGTTTCGCTCGTAGGTCTGGCAGTCGTTATCGCCATAGGTGTTCTACAGTACCTTACTGGCAGGAGAGGCAAGACGGACCCGGACCAGTTGGAAGGCAGCCCAGCGTAGTCAGAGAGGCGAGATTTTGAGCATTATCGAATTCAACGATGTCGAGAAATATTTTGGGGATTTCAAGGCTCTCGAAGATATCGACTTCGCGGTCGAAGAGGGCGAGGTCGTCGTGGTGATCGGACCTTCCGGCTCCGGGAAGAGCACGCTGCTCCGGTGCATCAACGCGCTGGAGGAGATCTCCTCGGGAGAGTTAGTCGTGGACGGCATAAAGGCCCACGATAAGAAGACGAACCTGAACAGACTCCGCACGGAGATCGGAATGGTCTTCCAGCAGTTCAACCTCTACCCGCACATGACCGTAGCCGAGAACATCAAGTTAGCCCCCATAAAGGTAAAAGGAATCTCAAAGACAGAAGCCAACGAGCGCTGCGAGCGGCTGCTAGAAAGGGTCGGCATCCCGGAGCAGGCGGACAAGTACCCCGCCTCTCTCTCCGGCGGTCAGCAGCAGCGCGTGGCGATTGCCCGTGGGCTGGCGATGGAGCCCCGGATCATGCTCTTCGACGAACCGACGAGCGCCCTGGATCCGGAGATGATCAGCGAAGTCCTGGACGCGATGGCGGACCTAGCCAAAGGCGGCATGACAATGGTCTGCGTAACTCACGAGATGGGCTTCGCCCGCCGTGTAGCCGACCGCGTAGTGTTCATGGACGAGGGAAAGATAGTGGAAGTAGGCACCCCCGAACACTTCTTCGACAACCCCCAACACGAACGCACTAAACGCTTTCTAAACCAGATAGTTCACTAGCGAAACTTCAATAGCTAGCCACACCAATCCACCAGCAAACAAGCTACGGTTTTGGTTGCTGTAAGTAGATCCGGGATGCTTATGTGCTCATCCGGGGCGTGCGCAACGTTTATGTCTCCTGCTCCGTACATTACGCACGGCATCCCGCCGAAGCGGACGAATAACCGCATGTCCGCGCCGTAGGTCACGCCCTCTACGGATGGTTCTCTGCAGGTTACTTCCTTGTGAGCTCTTCTCACGGCCTCGCTAATCGGTGCGTCCTTGGGGACTTCCGCAGGTGCGAACTGTCCGCCGAACCATTCGAGGCGCGGCGGGTGATCTTTTAGCCAGGGGTCGCGGTTCGCTACGGAGGATATGCGTTTGGCGATGAGGTCGCGGAACGGTTCGAGTTCCTCGCCGGGGAGCAAGCCGATTCGACCCTCCGCTACGAGCGTTTCAGGAACCGTGGAGGCCCAGTCTCCAGATTTCACGACTCCAACATTGATGGGAATCTTGTTTTGCAGATCGTCGTAGAGTGGGTGCGAGAGGCTAGCGTTGCGTTCTTGTTCGAGTTGCATGAGATCCTGAAAGATCGGGACGAATTTCTCGAAGGCGGAGACACCTTCATCGCGAACGGCGGCGTGGGCGGACCTTCCGGTGACGGTAAGCCGAAAGACTAGAGAGCCACCCTGAGCCGGGACTAGCGCGAGTTTTGTGGGTTCGGTTATCAGTGCGGCATCCGCCCGGTAGCCACGAAGCACGGTGGAGAGAGCGCCAAGTCCACCGTTCTCCTCGCCGACGGTTGCGGCAACGGTTACGTCGCCTTTCAAGGTTACACCGAGGTCCGAGAGAGCGTCGAGGGCTACAAGGTGAGTCACGAGGCCGCCCTTCATGTCGCACGAACCTCTGCCATAGAGAGAGTCACCTTCGACCGCGCCGGAGAGTGGGTTTTGGGACCAGGCGTCGGGGTCACCGGGGGCTACGGTGTCAAGGTGGGCGTTGAGCAGGATCGAGCGGCCTCCGCCAGAGCCGCGCCGCACTCCGACGACGTTCGGGCGGTTCTCGTAGGTGGTTTGTTCCCCGACGTGATCCAGGTACGGAACCATCTCTTCGAGGGTCGCGGACCACGTATCGACCTGCAAGTCTCGGTCGTGGAAGGCTTGTTCGGCCACTTCGGA
The DNA here is from genome assembly GCA_041748475.1 of Rubrobacteraceae bacterium. GTDB lineage: Bacteria > Actinomycetota > Rubrobacteria > Rubrobacterales > Rubrobacteraceae > JACDDK01. The sequence goes on from JBGTDE010000317.1 coordinate 2,664, forward strand.
GGCGGGAGCTTCCGCACCGGTCACGCATGGGACGCGGACGAGGCTTTGCAGCAGTCGGGTAATGCTGTCTTTTTTGGCTTCGACAACACAGGATATTTCATCCACCAGTTTGGGATCTAGATGTGTCATGCAGGGCTCCTTGATGTGGACGTTCGGTGGTCGTTCGCCGGGCCGCACGGTAGCACGGGGGGCGGTATTGGGCAACGATGGAACATGGGGAACTTGCGTTTCAGTACCATTGTGGTGTTAACTGAATGAAGGGAATCAAATTTTCAAGAATTATGAAAGGATAGAAGTTTTGATCAGATCCATCAGAATCCCCGCTCTACTCGTGCTCGCGCTCAGCATGATGCTGGTGCTGGCCGCGTGCGGCGGCGGCGAAGAGAACGGCGGCGGAAAGAACAGTGGCGGTGGCAACACTACGGGCGGCTCGACGATGGGCGGCGCGAGCAGCGGCGAGACTATTACGGTCGCCTCGGACATCGCCTACCGACCATTCGAGTTCTCCGAAGGTGGCGAGCCCACCGGCTTCGACATCGACCTGATGGACGAGATCGGCAAGCGTGCCGGTTTCCAAGTCAAATACCAGAACGTCGCTTTCGACGGCATCATTGGGGGGTTGGGATCCAACCTCTACGATGCGGCTATCTCCGCTATGACCATCACACCGGAGCGTGACGAGCAGATCGACTTCTCCGACCCGTACTTTAACGCGGATCAATCGTTGCTCGTTCCAGCCGACTCTAACATAGGGGCGATCGGCGACATTGGCGACTCTACGGTGGGAGTTCAGCTCGGCACCACTGGCGCTAGCAAGGCTGAAGAGTTCGCCGAAGCTGGCGACATCACCGGCGACGTCCGCACCTTCGATACCATTGAGGATGCCTTTGCGGCGCTTGAGAACGGTCAAGTGGACGCCATAATCAACGACCTCCCAGTGTCGCAAGACAAGGCCAACAAGAGCGACGGAGCGTTGGAGATCGTCGAGAACATACCGACGGAGGAGCAGTACGGTATAGCGTTCCCAACGGACAGCGAGTTGACCAGACCGGTAAACGATGCCCTCAAGGAGATCAAAGACGACGGAACCTACGCCAAGATCTACGAGAAGTGGATCGGAGTCGAGCCCGAACAGATACCGTAGAGCAACCAGCTAATAGCGGGTAGCCGAAAATATGCCGTTCGAGTTTCCGGTTGAGTTCGATCCCTCAGCCTTCAGCCTGCAAAAAATCCAGGAGAAGTACCTGGATTTCGGGCTGGTCGCGGAGCAGTACGATGTAATACTGCAGGCAATGCTCGTGACGCTGTTACTGGCGCTTCTGGCCGAGTTTATTGGTATTTTTCTCGGCCTTTTTCTATCGTTGATGAAGATATCGCGTTCGTGGCTACTGCGGTTTCCGGCTCAGGTGTACATAGATCTCTTCCGCGGCACGCCCTTGCTAGTCCAGATCATCTTTATCTACTATGCGACACCGCTAGTTGGCATCCGATTTTCGAGTCTATTCTTCGCGGGTTTGGCAGCTCTCATGCTGAATGGCGCGGCCTACGTCGCGGAGATCTTCCGTTCCGGCATCCAGAGCATCGACAAGGGCCAGATGGAAGCCGGTCGCGCCTCGGGCCTTACTTACACCCAGACCATGCGACACATAATCGTGCCGCAAGCTTTCCGCCGTGTGATACCGCCACTTACCAACGAGTTCGTCATGCTCGTCAAAGATACTTCCATAGTCTCGGTGATTGGCCTGGAGGAGCTTCTTCGCTCCGCCCGCGTGCTCCAATCGGCTACGGCTAACGCTACGCCGCTGGTTGTGGCAGCGTTAATCTACCTGGCGATCTGCCTGCCTTTGATCTACGCGGCAAACGGCCTGGAACGCCGCCTGAATCGCCGTACCGCCTAAGCCTGACTACTCGACGTACTCGTCATTTACGTGGATGTTTCCGCCGACGAGGGTAAAGGGATGACGCTCTAGTATCTCTAGAGAATCCTCGGGGTCCAGCTCGCTCAGCCGATACTGACAGACGGCGAGCAACGGTATTCCGGGGGTGTTGACAATCTCATCCGCCAGAGCCTCGAACTCCATGATACGATCCTCGCCCGGTACGTCGCGGGAGATCCAGGGCACATCCACCGAGAGCCTAAGCCCCGCATAGCCACTTTCCAAAATCTCTCCAAAGAGACTTTTTATAGCGTCTGTGACGAACTCGGGATCGAACTCAACACCGTCTTTTAGCACTGCGGTCTTATCTGTCAAAAACATGAGCCGTCCCTCGGCCTCTACCTGCTCCACATCGACTTCGGACGCTCCAAGTCCGCGCCGAACCTCGTCCGCTGACTCAGGCGGTGCTATGTAGACGCAACGCTCGTTCTCTCGAAGCCCCACCACAAAAGTTCTGACGAGCGTGTCAAGGACACCCGCTGGATCTTCGTGCATAGCGCAGACGTGTGCGCCGGTTCCAACCTTCTGACCATCGTCGGTGAACAGAATCTCAGTCATCTTCCCTCTCCTTTGGATTACGCAGTCCCATTGAACAGAATGCTTCGACAACCCGTGTGTCGAATTGAGTTCCAGCGCACCTCGACAACTCCGCGATGGCCGTCTCGTGGCTGAGAGCTTGGCGGTAGGGGCGGTCGCTGGTCATTGCGTCGTAAGTATCCACGACGGAGATAATGCGTGCTTCTATGGGTATTTCTTCGCCCTTCAGGCCGAATGGGTAGCCACCACCGTCGTAACGCTCGTGGTGGGCGATTATGGCGGCGGATATCTCTTCGAAGCCTTCTATCTGATCCACGACATCGGCCCCTATCCTGGGGTGGCGGCGCATGAACTCCCACTCGTTCTCGTCCAGCTTGCCTGGCTTGTTGAGGATGGCGTCCGGGATGCCCACCTTGCCAATATCGTGAAGAACAGAAGCGTAGCGAACCACCCGAACATTATTGGAGGTAAGATCCAGAGTCTCCGCGATCCTCTCGGCCAGTCCCTGCGTGCGACGGATATGTTCGCCGGTGGTGCCATCGCGGGTTTCGAGGGTTGCTGCGAGCGCGGCGATAGTGTCGAGCGTGGCCTTCTCGCGGGAGGCGAAAAGCTCGGCCCGCTCCCGAGCCCGATCCAATTGTCTGGCCACGAGCTTGAGCGAGGATCCTTCTTCAGTGGTGTATGGGCGACTCTCGCGAACTAGAAATAACGCGCCACTCTGGCGACCGACAGGTATACCCACCGCATGGAGACCACCGAGGCTTCCGATCCAGGGCTTCCTCTTCGAAAGGATTGCCTTGCCGTACTCCGCAGGATCGTCGCAGATGTCTCCGGCGGTCACGATCTCTCCGTCCTCGAGCAGCACGGCTCCCCCGGAAGCGTCCATCAACTCCAGCGTCAAGACCAGGACAGTTTTATAGAGGCGATCTTCGTCCAGGATCTTCCCTAGAGCCTCGGACGCGATCTGGCCCATACTGCCATGCGCCGCCCGGACTGCGGCCAACTCCCGAGCCCGCGCTCCCTCCAAAACCAGGGAACAAAAGCCCGCCACCGCCCGCATTCCAACGAGCTGTTCGGCATCTAACGACTCTTCATCGCTACGACTTCCCCAGAGCATCCCGGTCTGGATCTTGCCGCGCATCAACGGAAACTCCTCCGCCCCTTGCGGTATCCGTGCTTCGGTGGAATCTCCAGCTAGGACTTCGATTCGCTCGGAGACCGAGGCACGCAACCCAACTCCATCCAAGTCCAGGTGGTGTCGAGCCTCGGAGATCATGTCCTCCAAAACCGCTTCGAAACCGCCAAGATCGTCTGAGACCTTCTCCGAAGCCTCCGCCAGAGAACTCACGAGCGCTACCATATCCGGACTCTTTACCGAGACCATGTTCCATCCGTCATGTGTGTGAACCTTTCGCCGCACTTTTCAGTTGTCGACTGAATGGGATTTTCACTTTAGCCAAAAACAATGCTCGACACCTTCTCGAACTTTTTCACTGAAGATTACTGGTGTGATCTTTACATTACAAATACTCTGGAACTGTCGCAGGTTACACAGCGGTCGCGGCCAGCTCTTACTCCAGAACGGTCGTCTCGTCGGTGGAGGGATCTGGCTCTTCATCTACGACTACCGCCGACGTACCTAGAGACTGCCCCTGGCTGGCTATAAAGTCTCGCTCTGAAGCGTACGCCGAGACCATCATCGCAAGTTCCATCTTTTTGGGGTCAGCGTCGAGAGTTCCGTCAGCCTCCTGCTTGGCGAGTTCCGTGCCGCTTACGCCCAAAGAAGCTTCGAACTCTTTTATCCTACGCCGCATCTTCAACCGACCACCAGGTGTCAGACGCAGAAAGGTCTGCTCCCCAGCGCCTTCGACGGGATATACCCAGGCGTTTTTTAGCCAGGACTGCAGCAATCTCTCCCGCACTTCGTCGTTGCTCTGTAATTCCACCTTACTCCCCACGCTCCCTCTCTCGACGATTACTCCCAACCTATGAAACCCTAGGGCTCCATCATCGTAGAAGAGGTTACCATGCAGCCATACACGCCAAAAACTCCACCCTCAAACCTCCGCGGCCTTCCCAATCCCTTCATCGCCCATCGAACTCCCGGCAAAGCCAGGATAGCTTTGACAAACCCATCGGGGGATAGAATCGGCGAGTTGAAGATCAACGGTTCCGGTGCAGATATCGTGTTGGAGGATCTCGCAGCTAATATGGAGCGCGACGACCGTTTCAGATACCGCATGACAGCCGGAGACGAAGAACTTCTGACAGCCGCTCCATTGGACCGGAGTCTTGAGAGACTTCTTATCCACGTCTCGACCAACACTTACGAGGCTCGCGTGAGCCCGCTACGCAATGTCGCGACCGTTCTCTCCGGCGGCAACGAAGCAGCGCAAGTATCGGGTGGGTTGCTGGGTTTGAAGTACCGTATCCACTTCAGCGATATGGACTCTCACGGTCCGCTGGTCGCAATGGTGGCGTTCTTCCACCTGCTTGTCGCCCGGAGTAGAGCTTTTCGGGCCACCCCGGTACACGTGTCGCCGGGCGGTCTATGAAACCAGTGATCTGTAGTCCCAAACTGAGTAGAAGGAGGATGAATCATGCAAGACCCACAGAACCACGAACCGCAAGACCAGGAGACCCGACTCAA
>JBGTDE010000318.1:0-1981 GCA_041748475.1 Rubrobacteraceae bacterium
ATTGGGGCAAGCGGATTGGTTTTTGGATACCTCGGATATTTGCTCCTGCGCGGCTACTTCAGCCGGAGTGTTGGGGCGATGCTGATCTCCATATTGCTCGTCCTCATGTATGGAGGTCTTCTTTGGGGATTGCTTCCGTTCGCGCCGGGTGTCTCCTGGACAGGCCACTTCTTCGGCTTTCTCGGCGGCGCACTCTCCGCGTATCTGCTGCGTCGACGGATTTCAACATCGATGGACTCGTCGGGTCGCGGGGTCTCGGATTAGACGAAGCGTTGGTCTCTTGGTGAGGCGTGCTGCTACAATCTTTCCAGGGTGATGAAAGACTTCTACAAAGAGATTCTTCTGGACCACTATGAGCGTCCACGCAACAAAGGCGAGGTCCCGAACGCCAACATCCAGGAGCATCTGAACAATCCGCTCTGCGGCGACGAGGTGACGGTCTACGCGAAGCTGGTGAATGGGATGCTCTCCGAAGTTGCCTTTACGGGTCGTGGATGTTCCATAAGTCAGGCTTCAGCTTCGATGTTGACGGAGCGTCTTTCAGGTAGAAGCCGCGAGGAGGCGGAGGCTGAGATCTCGGCTTTCCTGGAGATGATGCGCACAGAGGAGAACGAAGAGCTAGGCGAATTGGCCGCGCTAAAATGGATCATCCAGACCCCGAACCGGATCCGATGCGCCACGCTAGCCTGGGACGCTCTTAAACAAGGATTGAGGGATTCTCAAGAGGCGTGAGAGTTTAGCTTCTCCAGCCAGACGAGCTAGGCGAAGATCCAGGCTAGCACGCACGGCAGGCCGAGCATGAAGGAGATGGAAAAAGTGCTGGCGAAGAAAACGTTCTCTTCCGAAATATACGAGTAGACCCGTCCGTAGTGGTGCATTAGAAGCCCGGAAGGTAGACAGATACCACTCATAAGAACCGCCGTGACGCGCAGGGCATTGAGACTCCCGAGTTGCTCGAACACCCCCGCCGAGTTGAGCAGCAGCAGCCCGAACCAGTCGAGCGTCAGAATGACGGCGATCCCGAATAATATGAGCAGCGCGTACACGAAGGTGTTCGGGAAGATCTGGCCTTTCGCCGGTGCTTCGTACTCTTTGACATCATCATCGAAGAACGTCTTGGGCGGCTCCTTGAAGAGCCTGGTGATCGTCGTAGTACGGGAGTTTTTGATCCGATCCTTCAAAGCCCATGTATGTTAACTCATGAATCCCGAATACGACACGGATTTCGACACTACGAACTTTCTTCCATAGGTACGACACGATTTTCGGCGGCGGATGCACCGGCGACTTCAGCAAGGGCACTCAGCTCCAAAGCCGCCTTGATGTTCGAGGGATCCAGCTCTCCCTGGATGGCGCATCCCACCCACCTCGAGAACGGCGAAGGTCCATCCGAAGGTATCTCCAGAGTCTCCGGGGAAGATGCACCAGCCCGCCGCAGCCTCAAACCTCCGTCGGGGTCGTATATCAAGCTTCCTTCTGTGCCGTGCGCCTCCACTATGAAGGGACTGGTGCTTCCGAGGAATGAGGATTCCGCTATGCCGATGGCACCGTTTGGGTAGCGAAGTACGGCTGCAGCGTTGTCTTCGGTGGGTCTTCCGGTGAAATGTCCGTAGGTGCAAGTGATTGACTCCGGTGGGCCGAGTAGGTGCTGGATCAGGTAAAGAGGATGTGCGCCGAAGTCGATCTGAACCCCTCCCCCAGTCTCCCGATGCTCGAAGAACCGCTCCGGCAGCCAACCGCCCGAATGCTCAACCGAAGGCAACGCCCCGTCATGCGAAACACGAACCCGCAAATAAGTAACATCACCTATCTCACCCGCGTCAATAGCTTTCTTGAAAGCAAAGGTATATCCAACATAGAGCCTCGGCATCGAGACCACAAGAACCACACCGGAAGTCTCCGCTTCAGTGGCGATCTCCTGAGACTCGCGCAGAGTGGTCGCCAGGACTTTCTCGGTGAAGACGTGCTTACCGGCTCTCGC
>JBGTDE010000319.1:0-5287 GCA_041748475.1 Rubrobacteraceae bacterium
CCAGATGGATGCGGTACTCCTCACCGAGCTGACCAGGTGGGGAAGATCAACACAAGATCTGATGGATACCCTTGGACAACTCGCCTCTTGGGATGTGTCGCTGATCGCCCAGACTGGTTTGACGTTCGAGCTCTCTACTCCGCAGGGAAAGCTAATCGCCAATCTGATGGCCTCTCTTGCAGAGTTCGAGCATGACCTCCTCCGGGAACGAGTGAGGAGCGGGATCGCGGCGGCCAAAGCCCGCGGACAAACTTTCGGTAGGAGGGCTGGCTATCGTCCCTCGGACAAACATGCCTCGGAGGTGGAGAAGCTATCGCAACGACAGATCTCGGAGAAGCTCGGTATCTCGAAGACCACGGTGAACGAAATCGTCAAACGGCATCGTGCTGAGCAAGCCGAACGGGATGAGCGGCGCGAGCGGGCCGGGGCCGAGATTGGAAGAGAAGCATGAAACCGGAGATCCACCCAGACGCGGCCAAGAACTTTGACGAGAAGGCGCGTGTCCTGTTGGCAGCGGTCGCGCCCGAGCCTCGGCCGGAGCCTGTGGAGCCCCCGACTCACATGTTTAGACCGGGCGGGCACGTTGTCGCCACGTTCGGTGAAGAGGATTACGTCGAGTTTAAGACCACCGGCAAGAGCGATCAGCTCGGCAGGAAGACCGCGAGGTACTTCGATCACGAGCGTGCAAGGCGCCAAGGAGGACCGGGACGTCACAACGAAGGTGCGTGCCGAGCTCAATCGTGCGTACGAGGTCGCCCTTAGGGAAAGTGAGAGGGCGGTCGCCGCCCTGAGGGTCTACGAGGTCGCCGCCACAACCATTCCAGAGGCGACCTCCTACTGCGCGCTGCTCGGGAGGGAGAACGTAGAGGGGATAAAGCACCTGGAAATGGAAGACGACCTCATTCGCCGCACCTCGGACTAAACCGTCGGCAAGCCGATCCTGCACTGGCACCTGAGCGACCACGACGTACGCGATACACGAAGTCTCTGGGGTTCGCCGAGGTAAGCAAGCTGCTGGCCTTAAACAAGCGTACGAAGTTTCAAGAAACCTTCCTGGACGCCCTGCTCTTGTACTCAAGGAGTACCCGAGAGAAGGAGGGATCAGGGATGCTTGCGAGTCGTCTGTGGTTACCGACCCCGCGCCCACCGGGGCGAACGTCTAGAGGGCCACAACCAAACGGGGCACAGAAGGCGACGCAATATCTTGTGGGTTCGCATAGAGATCACGTAACCTGATAGAGCCACCAGGCTGAGCATACGGTCCTTCTGGAACGGTGCCGCTAGCCGTCTATAGAGGAGACTGCCCTACGGTTTGACGCACGCGGAGCAACGTCCATAGAGGGTAAGGCTGTGGTCTTCGACGCTGTAGCCGCCGGGGAGCGTGGTTCCTGTGGGGATTCCGACGGGACAGACCTCAAGATCAAAGGTCTGCTCGCAAGATCGGCAGCGGAAATGGTGATGATGCCCGAGACCGACCGGCTCGTAGCGCGGCTCCTCACCCGGTAACTCGACCACCGAGATCCCACCCTCCTCGCGCAACGCCTTGATCGTCCGGTACACAGTCGCGATACCAAGCCCCGGCAACCCGCAACCCGCCCTCTCATGTATCTCTGCCACCGACAGAGGGCCATCTGCGTTTAGCAACTCATTGAGAATGGCCTCGCGTTGCTTGGTTCGCCTCATTCCGCCCATACACCGAAATATATCACCTGAAAACTATCCCGCTACCTTGAAAGTATCGACTTATCGAGTAGTTTACGATAACGAATTATCAATTAGACGAGATGTGGAGTCTGGCGTGGCGTTGAAGAAAATGGCTGGAATTTGGAGGATCTTCGGGGTAGTCTCGTCCGTGTTGCTCGCGGGGATGTTGGCTGCGGGTTGTGGCGCGTCGCAAGGTTCGGATCGGCAGTCTGCGGATGTGTCGTCGATAAAGGTTGTCGCGACTAACAGTATCTTGGGGGACATCGTTCAGAACGTTGGAGGTGGCGGAGTCGAGGTTGTTACGCTGGTTGGTCGGGATGGGGATGCCCATACCTTCGAGCCCGAGCCTTCGGACAACGCGACTTTGGCTGAGGCGGACGTTGTTTTTGAGAACGGCCTCGACTTCGAGCCGTGGCTCGACGATCTCTACGAGTCGTCCGGCTCTGAGGCTAGGCGGGTAGTCGTATCGGAAAACGTCGACACTATCTCGCTATCTGGGGAGTCTGACCCACATATCTGGCACGACGTAAAGAACACGATCTCAATGGTCAAATCGATTCGAGAAGCCCTCGTGGAAGCCGATCCCGAGAACGCCGAAACCTATCGATCAAACGCCGAAAAGTATCTCTCGGATCTAGAAGAACTGGATGAGGAGGTTCAGGCGCAAATCGAGTCCATACCGGAGAAGAACCGAATACTCGTTACGTCTCACGATACCTTCGGGTATTTCGCTGACCGCTACGGTTTCAAGGTCGACACGGCTCTCTCTTCGGCATCAACTGAGGCATCGGATCCGTCAGCCGGTGAGACGGCTAAGATGGTGGGAAGGATACGGGAGACCGGCGTGCCGGCCATCTTCGCCGAGAACGTCACCAACCCCGCTTTGATGAAGGCCATAGCGCGGGAGGCGGGTGTGGAGCTCGCCCCGACGTTGTACACCGACGCCTTGGGGAAAGAAGACGGCGAGGCAGGAACCTACATCGAGATGATCCAGTACAACGCGAAGACGATCTCCGGGGCGCTCGGCGGATGAGAGCGCCGCATCTCGGCTACGGACGAAGAGGTTCCGTCAAGCCCAGGCCCGGCGAGCCCGCGTTACTCGCTCGTTCGGTCGACGCTAGATATGAAGGGACCTCGAGTCTCGCGCTGCGCGATGTAAGCCTGAATGTTCCGGCGGGGCTCCGGGTCGCGCTCGTGGGTCCGAATGGCTCGGGGAAATCTACCCTTCTAAAAGTGGTCGCGGGTCTCTTGCCCATTGCGTCTGGTGAGGTTAGGATCTTCGGCAATGCCGTCGGCGCTTGTCATCATCGAGTAGCTTATCTTCCGCAGCGAGGCGAGGTGGATTGGAGATTCCCGATCGACGTTCGCAAGCTCGTTGCTACCGGGCGGTACACACACCTCGGATGGCTCCGCCGACCCCGACGCGAAGACAGTGAAATCGTAGCCGAGACGATCCAAAAGCTCGGACTTTCAGATCTGGCCGAAAACCAGATCGGGGAACTCTCCGGCGGCCAGCAACAGCGAGCGCTCCTGGCCCGAACCCTCGTCCAACAAGGAGATCTATTGCTCCTCGACGAACCCCTGAACGCCGTCGATGCCGCAACCCGCGACATCATCTCCGAAGTCCTCTCCGATCTCGGACGAGCCGGTAAAACGCTTGTCATAGCAACCCACGATCTAACGAATCTCGCCGCCGAGTTCGATGGTGCTCTATATCTTGAGAATGGCCGGGAAATACCGCCAGAACCGGGGAACTTCGTTGGGGTTACTGTCGGGCGCGAGGTTGCGAACTAGTGGGATGGCTTTTGGAACCGCTGCAGTTCTCGTTCATGCGAACTGGCCTGCTGGCGGCGGTATTAGTGGGCGTGACTTGCGCGGTGCTCGGAGTGTACGTTGTGCTGCGGAGCATGGCTTTTATCGGGGATGCGCTGGCTCATACCGTCTTGCCGGGACTCGTCGCGGCGTATTTGCTCGGCCTCAACTTGCTTGGAGGAGCTGTCGTGGCTGGCGTGGCTACCGCACTTGGAATCGGCTGGCTCTCGCGTCGCGGTACAGTCAGGGAGGATACTGCGATCGGCATCGCCTTCACCGGGATGTTCGCGCTCGGCGTGTTGCTAATGAGCACCGCCGATTCTTTCCGGGATTTTTCGCATATGCTGTTTGGCAACATACTCGGTATAACGAGGGTGGATGTAGTCCTGATCGGGGTTCTCGCGTTCGTCGTACTCGTCGTGTTGTTCATGTTCCACAAAGAGCTTGAGTTAACGTCCTTCGATCCCGCTCACGCCAAAGCTATGGGACTCAGCCCCGATACCGTCCGCTACGGACTCCTGATCCTACTCTCACTCACCGTAGTTGCTGGCATCCAGGCCGTGGGCGTAGTTCTGATAAGCGCGCTTCTCATAACCCCAGCCGCCGCAGCCTCCCTGCTGACACGAAGCCTCCCGCGCATGATGGCTATATCCGCCGCCATTGCCGTAGTATCGGGCATCGTCGGGCTCTATGCCTCCTATTACCTAGACGTAGCCTCGGGCGCGGCCATCGTTCTGGCTTGCACGACCTGCTTCATCGTAGCCTCAGCTATCCGAGCCCTAAGACAGAACTCCGCCGCAAACGCTCCTGAACCTCTTGCGGACGAACGATAGAAAGCCGAGCGAACAAGTTTTCACTGATCAACTGAAAGCCGTCGGAGGCAGCGTGCTGACTCGCCGACCGGCTTAAAACAGCCAGGGATGTGCGATAATGTCGCGGCGTACGCGCCTGTAGGAGGCGTAGAAGGGGACGTCGCGGTAGGACGTTGAACGAGAGAGGTTTCGCTGCATGATATCCACCAGCCAGTTTAAAAACGGTGCCGCCATCCGGGTCGATGGCAAGCGGTTTACCATTTTGTATTTCCAGCACGTAAAGCCAGGAAAGGGCGGGGCGTTTGTCAGGACGCGCCTGAGAAATATAGATACGGGAGCCACCATCGAGAAGACCTTCCGGGGCGGTGAGAAGGTAGATTCCGTAAGGACCGAATCTCGCCCGATGCAATTTTTGTACCGAGATGGCGACTTGCTGTACTTTATGGATACTGGGACTTACGAGCAGACCGCGATCCCGGAATCCGTCATTGGTGAGAACGCGGGCTTCGTCGTTCCGAACGGTACGGTCAGCGTCCTGTCGGCGGACGGTGAAGTGGTCAGCGTGGAGCCTCCGGCGCATGTGGATCTAGAAGTAACGCAGACCGACCCCGGCCTCAAAGGCGATACGGCGCAGGGTGGCAGCAAGCCCGCCACGACCGAGACCGGTTTTACGGTCCAAGTTCCGCTGTTCGTCAACACGGGCGACACGGTACGAGTCGATACGCGCTCCCGCGAGTATTTGACGAGGGTTTGAACGCCGTCTTGAGCCGCCGAAGCGCCCGCAAGCAAGCCTTTCTCGCACTCTTCCAGAGTGACCTGAACGCTCGGCCCGTGGACGACATTATCCAGGCGTGGTTCTCGTACCGCGGAACTTTGGACGAGTACGCTATTACCGTTGTGCGGGGCGTCGAGAACGACCGCGAAGCTTTGGACGCTATTCTCGAAGAGGTCTCCGAGGG
>JBGTDE010000320.1:0-2913 GCA_041748475.1 Rubrobacteraceae bacterium
GCTTCGCTCTTCACGCTGGGCGCCGGTGCGCTCCTCGTGGCCGGTGGGCTTCTCGCCCGTCGCATCGTTCGGTAATTTAGCCGAATAGAGCGGTAAAGAGGCGGGTCCCTTCGGGGGCCCGCTTTTTCGTGCCTTTTCGTCGTCGCTAAACTTGTTTTTGGTGTTCTTTGGAGATATTCTCAGCGGTGGTGAGAAATTTATGAGTCGTTTGATCTTCAAGATTTCGGCGGGGTTCCTGATCGGGGCTCTCGTCCTTCTGGCGTCTTCTTTCTCCTTGTCGCGTTACTACGTTGGCGAGCAGCAAAGGCTTGCGGTGGCGGGCGATGTGGAGGGTGCGGTGGCGATGTCCCAGCGGGCTATGAACCTGGATCCTTTTGATACCGCACCTCTGGAGTCCGTATCTTTCTTGTACCAGCAGCAGGGGCGTGCTGGCGACGCGGCTCAGGCTTTGTCCGAGGCTGTGGAGCGTTCGCCGGAGTATTACGTGCCGCATCTCATGATGGGGAATTTGCAGCTCGGGAAGATCGGGAATTTTGAAGCAGCTGCGGACAGCTATCGCAAGGTACTGGAGTTGAACCCTCAAGCGGAAGTTGCCAGCAGTGGATTAGCTCAATCCCTCATCCGGCAAGGCAAGCTCGAAGAGGCTCGGGAAGTGTATGTGGAACTCGACGAGAGTGGCGATATACCGTTGCAGGGTCTCTATGACCTCGGTCGCTTGCAGGTCCGCACTGGCGAGGCTGAAAAAGGGACTAAAAATATAAAGCGGGCTCGCCGACGGGCGAAGAACGAGATGAAAAAAATGGAAGGTCCGGTAAAAGAGCAGCGAAAGGAATTCATCCAGTCCGTGGATCTAGCCATCGCGGACGCTCTAGTTGTTCAAGGTCGTTATGAGCAGGCTCGCGAAGTCATCGTTGCCAGTGATTCGCCGCAGGCGCCGGGACTTCTGCAGCTTCTGGACTCGGATCCCATGGGATACCGGGATTCGGTGGTGAGCAATGAAATCTACTGATCAACAAGATTGGCGCTCGGAACGAAGCGAAGGGCTCGGAATCTCCGAAGTCCTGAACGCGGTATGGGGTCGCAGGATCGTCATCGCCAGCATAGTGGTGGTGCTAACGTTGGTTTCCGTTTCCTACGCCCTGATACGGGAACCCGCATACACTGTCGAAGCCGTGGTTCAGGTCTCGCCTCAGGGCGAACTCGGCAATGAAGAGGATGTTGGCACATTCATGGACGAGGTAGTGGGAGCTGTGGCAACCGAAGATATGCTTTCTCAGACTTCCCGTCGCGCCGGGTACGAGGGAAATCTCGCTTCGTTCCGTAGCCGATTGGAAGTTAGCTCGACAGACGCCCGAAATGGAGAGCCTGGAAGCTTGACCGTTGCGTTTCGTAGCGGAGACTCCGATGAAGCGGCTCGCACGGCAAACGCTTATGCGAGTCTCTTTGTGGAGAAGGTCGAGAATCTGAACGACCAACGCCTGGCTGGGGGTACGCTTGGCGCCGAGGCCACCGTGCGGAGTGCGGCTGTGGCATCCCGCAACGGATCCTGGACCCGCGTAGCACTCTATGGGCTCGGGGCTGTCGCAGCGGGTGTTCTCGCCGGAGGAGCTGCGGCCCTCGCTCTCGATGGTCGGGTTCGTAGTTGGCGCGGCCCACGCGATGCTGAACTCACGTTGCGCGCGCCAGTGATCGGGGTGATCCCGGAATACGAATCCATCACTCAAAGAAGGGATTAGCTTGGACGCGGGAGTCGCGAAGGACAGCGAAGCCCGAAAGTTCGTGGACCCGGATTCACCTCTCGCGCCCCACTTTAGGGCTCTGGCGGAGAACTTGGTCGCCTTGCGGTCGGGCTCTTCTGTATTTATCAGGACCGTGGTTGTAACAAGTCCCGAGCCGGGCGCGGGTTGCTCAAGCGTGTGTCTGGGGCTAGCTGGGGCTCTAGTCGAGATGGGCCTGCGGGCCGCAGTAGTGGATTGCAACCTGGAGGATCCAGGACTGCACCGAATCCTTGGAGAGCCAAACTTCATCGGACTAACCAGCTCGCTGGAGAGTGGCAAACCCCCCGAAAACTACGGTCTGGAAGTAGTGTCGGGACTCCTCGTCGTACCCACCGGGCCGGTTCCGTCGGACCCCGTGGCCCGTAGGGAGTCCGAGGAATTCGTACTTACGGTGAGAAGCCTTGAGAACCACTATGATTTCATTCTCCTCGACGCGCCCGTGGCCGCCACGGTGATCGCCTCTGATACTTTAAGCGAGGACTTCGCTGGCGTTTTGCTCGTCGTTCATGCTTCGAAGACCTCCAAGAGCGCGGCCCGCGAAGCAACTGACGATCTTCTGGAGGCCGAGATCAACCTTCTCGGCATCGTACTCAACGGCGCTTCTTGAACACTTTGCTAGAATGCCGCATGCGCTGCGTCAGGAGGTCTCAAAGGTGCCGTTAACTTTCCCTATCCTCGTGAGTCGCCCGGAATCGTTCTGTAAACACGTGCCGGAACTCAAGAATCTATGCTATTTGGGCGGGATACCCTACTCCTGTATCGACTCGAGTGATGTTGATCATCGGCCCCACAGTGCGGGGACTATACTCACATTGCTCTCTGGCGGCGAGGTACCACAGACTTGAATGTAAGGAGAAATCGACCGGATAAAGAAGCCCGGCGAAAGGAACGCCGGTCCGAGCGTATCTTGTCGGTATTCAAGGCGCTGGTGTTGCTTGTGCTGCTCGGGGCTACGACTTATGGTGTGATACGGAGCGGCCTCTACGACGACAAACTCTGGTTGCCGGTCGCAGCTGGGACACTTGGACTACTCTTCTTGACGCTTTTTATAAGAAACTTCTTCGCTGATATAAACGGAATCGGATGGCTGCTGGTCGGGCTTTTAGCAGCTCTCGTAGCTGTCAAGGGGCTCTCG
>JBGTDE010000321.1:0-1577 GCA_041748475.1 Rubrobacteraceae bacterium
CCAGGTCTGCCGTACATCATCTTCGCCGGAAACGTGGGCGATGATGACTCGCTAGCCAAAGTCATAGACATTCTAAGGGAGGCATAGATGAACCGCATTGGCTTTGTAGGACTCGGCGCGATGGGCTCTCCAATGGCGGCGTGCATCGCCAACGCGGGCTTCCATCTCTCGGTTTTCGACCTCAAACCCGAGAATACCGCCCCACTAGCAGATCTAGGCGCGACGGTCGCCGCGTCCCCCGCCGAAGTCGCCGAAGGCGCGGATGCTCTAGTCCTGATGGTAGTGAACGCCGAGCAAGCCGAGAATGCGCTTTTTGGTGAGAACGGCGCGGCTGAAAAACTCGGACCTGGCGCGGCCATCGTCCTGATGAGCACCGTTGGTCCGGGACCGGTACGCGAATTGAACCGTCAACTGGAGCAACAAGACTTGCGGCTCCTCGACGCGCCTGTGAGCGGTGGTGTGGCACGGGCCGAGAAAGGTGACTTGCTCATCATGGCCGGAGGACCAGGCGACCTCTTCGTGGAGCTTCGACCAGTTCTCGAAGCGATGGGATCTACCGTCGTGCATTGTGGAGAATCCGCTGGTGACGGACAATCCGTCAAACTCGTCAATCAGCTACTCTGTGGCATCCACATAGCCGCCGCAGGGGAAGCCATAGCCTACGCGGAGGCTCTCGGCCTCGACGCACGTTCTGTCTTTGAGACCATCCGGCACGGCGCGGCCAACTCGTTTATGCTCGAAGACCGTGGCGAGCGAATGCTCGAAGAAGCGTTCCTCCCAGCTAAAAGCGCGATGGATATCTTCGTCAAGGACATGGGACTCGTGCGGGAGGCGGCCAAAGAGAACGGCTTCGAGACACCACTCTCCGACGCTGCGCACACGCTCTACAGAGAGGGTTCCTCGCGGGGACTCGGTCGGGAAGACGACTCGGGTATCTTGCGCGTGTTTCAGAAGAAGGATGGCTGAGGATCAAGTTGTTTCGTACCGGTTAAGGCTGCGCAAATTCTAGGTTGTTGGAGGATCGGGACCACGAGCAATTAGGAGGTAACTATGACGACGTTTTCGGGGGATGTTGCTCTGGTGACGGGGAGTAGCACGGGTATTGGACGGGCTATTGCCCTGGATCTCGCCCGCGAGGGTTGCCGGGTCGTGGTCCATTACAACTCCAGCGAGGACGAGGCTCGGGAGGTCGTGGAGGCGGTCGAATCGTCCGGGGGCGAGGCGATGATGGTCTCGGGCGATGTGGCGGATAGCTCTGAAGTTCGTCGGATGGTCGGGGAGATCGAGGGTCGGTTCGGTGGGGTGGACATCCTGGTGAACAACGCGGGAACCCTGATCGAACGCCGACCCTTCGCCGAGATGACGGAAGACCTCTGGGACCGCGTGATGGATGTGAACCTCAAGAGTGTCTACCTCGTCTCCCAGGCCGTCCTCCCACTGATGCAACAAGCCGGAAAAGGCCGCATCATTAACATAACTTCCGTTGCCGCCCGAAACGGCGGCAGCACGGGATCTACAGCCTACGCGAGTGCGAAAGCCGGGGTCAGCACCCTCACGCGCTCGATGGCGAAGGAGCT